>SHLN01000099.1 GCA_004283105.1 Acidimicrobiia bacterium | reverse complement strand
TGGGGGCGAAGTCGTGTGCGTTGTCGTTCGTGTCGTAGCACCCGCCGAGAACCCGCTCGTATGTGTAGTTGTCGAACGCTCCGCCGGCGAGAGTCGGGAGCGGGTCTCCCTCTCCACCCGGCTGGTTGATCGCCACGATGTCGATGAGGTTGTTGAGGTTGTCGCGTACCCACACGATGTCGGTTCCGACGATCCAGTTGATGCCGAGAGCGGGAACCTGGAAGTCCGGGATCGCTGCGCCGGAGTAGAGCTCGCCTGCGAGGAGATAGTGGCCGCCCGGCGGGATGATCGTGCCTCCGGGAATGATCGGGGAAAACGGGAAGTCGACGCCGACGGTCCACCCGCTCACATCGATCGGCGCCGCCGTCGGATTGAACAATTCGATGAACTCGTCCCGAGCGTCCAGTGCGCTTCTCCTGCTGACCTCGCTGATGACAATGCTCGCCGGGGTGGCCGGTGTGACGCACGGTGTGATCCCCGCCAAGCTGTTCTGCGGATTGGCATGGCCGTATCGGAACACGAAGTCGGCGGCGTTGTCATCCGTGTCCACGCAGTTGCCGAACGGATCGAGGTAGAGCCGCTCCCAGCTCGAGTCGAGCGTGGATGGGTTGACCCAGGCCGGCAACGCCGTGCCCTCGCCGAGGACCGGACCTACTCCGTAGGCCAGCGCATCGATCTGGGTCCCACTGCCGGTGAGGAGTTGCACGTCCCCGAACGCCGAGCCGTAATCGAGACCTGCCCAGGTGCCATCCGCACCGAGGCCGACCGGTGCGCCGGAGTTGGCAACCAGGTAGTGCTGGCCCGGATTGAGTGTGAAGCTGGGGAAGGTGAAGAAGTCGGCGTCGATCCCGCTCGTGACATGGAGTTTCCACCCGTCGAGGGCCACCGGGGCGGAGTGGGCGTTGAAGATCTCAATGTATTCGTCTCCGGCTCCCCCCGGACCGTTCAGCCTGAATTCGCTGATGAGCACCTTTGGCAGGGAAACGACGATGTCGAAGGTCTGGCCCGGCGAACGGTCTACTCCAGCGTTTGCGGTGCCCCCGTCATCCTGGGCCTCGATGGTGATCGTGGCAGTTCCCACCTGGCCCGGCGCCACCGTGTAGTTGAGCGTTCCGGCTGACGACACCAGCGGAGGCGCCGAAAAGAGACCAGGATTGGTGTTTCCGGTCGTATTGAAGCTCACCGCCTGACCGGACTCATCGGCCGGTCCCGGGCTGATGGCGGTCGCCCAGCCGACAATCGAGTGCGCTCCCGAATCGGGCTCAACGTCCTGGTCGGGGCCCTTCGTGAAGCTGGGAGCGTCGTTCACCGGATCGACGGTGATCTTGAACGGCTGCACCCCGGAGGTGTCCACTCCGCCGTTGGCGGTCCCGCCATCGTCGGCGACCCGCAACTGAATGTTGGCCGTGCCGGAGACGTCGGCAGCCGGGGTGAAGGTCAGATCGCCGGTGGTCGGATCGACGCTCGGGGCCACCGCGAACAGCGGCACGTTGTCATTGGCGGCGATCTGGAAAGTCAGCGTCTGCACCGGCGACTCCTCCTCAGGAGCCCCGGCGGTAATGGCGGTTGCCCATCCGGCGAATGTCTGGGGACCGCTGTCTTCATTCACGTCGACATCTGGTCCGTCGTCGAAGTCCGGCTGATCGTTCACGCCGGTGACCGTGATGGTGAACGTCTGATCGGCCGACGTATCGACGCCTCCGTCGGCGGTGCCGCCGTCGTCGGTGATGCTCACGGTCACAGTCGCTGAGCCGCTCACGTCGTCCCACGCTTCGTACTGGAGACGACCCGAATCGCTGAGGGTCGGGGCGGTCTTGAACAGCGCCGCGTTGTCGTTGGTCACGGTGAAGCCGGTGCTCTGCCCCGACTCGTTGGCCGGTCCCGGCGAGATGGCCGTGGGGTGCGGGTCAACGGTCTGGCCGCCGGCGTCCTCGAGCACCGTCTGGTCGGGCCCAACGGTGAAGCTCGGAGCATCGTTGACCGGGGTGAGGGTGACCGCCACCGTCTGAGCGCTGCAGGCTCCCGATGTGTCGCACACCTCGTAGACGAAGCCGTCCGGTCCGAAGTAGTCGGGGGCCGGGGTGTAGTCGATAGTCGGGCCGGCCACCACGACGGCGGTGCCGCTGGCCGGAGCCGTGTCGATGGAGAGCGAGGCCGGATCGAGGTTGGGATCGACATCGTTGGCGAGCACGTCGAGGTTGACGGTCGCCGCGTCCTCGAGCAACGACAGGGCGTCCGGACCGGTCGCCGGGGCGCGGTTGGCACTGGTGAACACCACCTCGGTGGGGTAGTCGCTGTTCATTCCCACCCATACCGGCGCGTGGTCGAACTGGAGCCGGAATCGGAGCGTGCGCCCGGCCGCCACCGTGTGATCGAGCGAGCCGATCGGGACCTCGCGATAAGTGAAATCGGCAACACCGAGATTCCAATCGCCGTAGTGCACATCGAAGTTGAGGAGAGCAGGGCCGCAGATCGTTCCGGCGGCGTCGCAGTCATGGATCCAAACGGTCAGGTCGGTGGCCTTCCCGAGCTGGAAGAACTCGCTTGTGCTCCACAGCTTGAGGGTGACCGGTCCGTTCAGTTCAACGGCGGAGCCGCCGGCGGCAAGCAACCACTGTTGGTAGTAGAGAGGATCGGTTTCGCCCTCGTCGCCGCCCGAATCGAGGATGGTGATGCCCGGGTTGCCGTCTCCGTCCGGATCGGGATTGCCGAGGGGAGGCGGGGATCCGACGAACAGATACGTGTCCGGTGCGGGCCCGGTATCGCCGAGGTACCAGCCGGTCGGCACGATGCCGTCATCGACCACGATGTTGACGGTGGCCGGCACCGGAGGGTTGAGACCATCGTCGGCCGTGTATGTGAAGGAATCGGGACCGACGTACCCCGGATCCGGCGTATATGTGAACGAGCCGTCCGGGTTGAGCACCACCCCACCGTTGGCGGGCGGACCGGCCAGCGCGGCCGTCAGGGTGTCGCCGTCGTAGTCGGTGTCATTGGCGAGTACGCCGGGCGCTGGTTCGACGATGTCGGTGTCCCTGTCGGTGGAGTACCCGTCATCCTGGGTATCGGGAGCATCGGGCACGTTGGCAACGGTGATGGTGACGGTGCCCGTGTCGGTCAGGGCTCCGTCGGTGATGTCGTACGCGAACGACTCGACTCCGAAGAACTCGGGATCGGGAACATACGTGAAGCTGCCGCCCCCGTTATCCACGAGGGAGCCGTTGGCAATGGTGGAGCCGTCAAAGGAATCGAGACTGAGCGTGTCGAGATCGACGTCGGTGTCGTTGGCGAGCACGTCGAACGTGACTCCGGGGGCGAAGTCCTCGGTCACGCCGACCGAATCATCATTGGCGACCGGGGCGTCATTTACGGCGGTCACCGTGATCGTCACCGTGGCGGCGTCGCAGGCGGCGGCGAGGTCGCAGACCTTGTACTCGAACGAGTCGACACCGAAGAAGTCCGGATCCGGGGTGTAATCGAACGAGCCATCCCCATTGGCCGTGGCCGTTCCGCTGACCGGCGAGATGTGAACGACTGCCGAGCTCGGATCGAGGTCGCCGTCCGGATCCGTGTCGTTGTCGGTGGCAGGAATGATCACAGAGCCGTCTTCGACCACGCCGGCCGTGTCGTCGACCGCGTCGGGACCCATGATCCCCATGGTCACCGTCGCCACATCGCAGAGCGCAGACAGGTCGCAGACCTCGTAGGCGAAGCTGTCACTTCCCGTTTCCCCGCTGTCCGGGGTGTAGGCGATCGTGCCATCCGGGTTCGCCACGGCCAGGCCCTTGCCCGGCGGTACCACCACGCTCACGGAAGCCGGATCGAGGTTGCCCTCGACGTCCACGTCGTTGGCGAGGACGGAAACCACCACGGCGCCGGGGCCGGAGGTGCTGGCAATATCGTCGAACGCAACGGGCGCATCGTTGACGGGAGAGACTTCGATGGTGACTGTCCCCGCGGCGGAACCTCCAGCACCGTCATCGGCCAGATACGTGAAAGAATCGGTGCCGAAGAAGTCCGGGGCCGGGGTATACGTGAACGAGCCGTCGCCCGCCACGCTCACCGACCCGACCGGGGGCGAGGTTCCCAGCATCGCGGTGAGAGCATCGCCGTCCACGTCCGAGTCGTTCGAGAGGAGGCCGGGCGCCGCCACCACGAGCGGAGTGTCCTCTGCTCCTGTGTAGCCGTCGGCCACCGCAGTCGGGTCGTCATTGACCCCGGTGACCGTGATGGTGACCGTCACCGACGCAGTCCCACCGTCCGGATCGGCAACGGAGTAACTGAACGTGTCGACACCTACGAAGTCGAGTGCCGGGGTGTACTCGAGGCTCCCAAGTGCAATCGTTCCACCGTTGGCACTGACGGTATCGAAGCTACCGAGCGCAAGGGCACCGCCCTCCGGGTCCGAGGCACCGGCGAGCGGATCGAAGGAAATCATGGTCTCTTCGGCGGTCGTCAGCGGACCGGGGCCGGGAACGATCGGCGGATCGTTGACGGCGGCCACCGTGAAGCTCACAACTTCGGAGACACAGGTGGTCGGGTCACACACCTCGAGCGTGATCGACTCGGCACCAGCGAAGTCGGCTCCCGGGGAATAGGCAATGGAACCGTCGATGTCGACGACCGCGGTCCCCGAGATAGGACCGGCGACGACGCTGGTCGTCAGCAGGTCGCCATCGACATCGGCGGCATCGACGAAGATGCTCGCCGGCGTGTCCTCGGTGATCGGAGGCACCACCACGTCGACGGTCGGGTCGTCGTTGAGGGCTCCCACCGTGATCGAGAGCGCCCGCAGTTCGCAAGCGCCGCCCTCGTCACAGATCTGGACTGTGAACGAGTCGGTGCCGTTGAAGTCCGGCGGCGGGGTGTACGTGAAGGTTCCGTCGCCATTGGAGAGAACGAGACCCTCGTCGGCAACACCAATGAGCGTGATGGCGGCGGCGGCAGGATCTCCGTCGATATCGACCACCGAGGACAGCACATCGACAACGGTCGAAGTGTCCTCATCGAGTGAGGCGGGGACCGCCAGGAGGTCGGGCGGATCGTTCACCTCCGCGACAGAGATCGACAACACAGCGGTGTCGCAGGAACCATCGGGCCCGCACACTTCGTAGGTCAGCGTGTCGGTACCGGAGAAATTCGGATCCGGGATGTAGGTGAGAGTGCCCCCGGGGCTCAGTGTTGCCGTGCCATGGGAGGGGCCGGCCACGATCGTCAGCGAGGAGACCTCGACGTCGTCGTTGCCGAGCACAAAGATGGCGTCCGATCCGTCTTCAGGAAGTTCGAGGGCGTCATCGTTGGCTTCCACCACGATGGCAGGCAGGGCCGTCTCCGGCGCGAGGGTGGGTGTCTCGATGATGGCGGGGGCAACAACTGCGGTGGCTCCGATGGCCGTGGCCGCCAGACCCGTCTGGGCGGTAACGGCGGCGTTCTGAGCGAGGGTGGTGGCACCCTGGAGGGCGCTCTGGAAGAAGGGAACCTGGGCGAGCCACGAGAGCGGCCCGGCCACCCAGCGCTGCCGGCCGAGCGAGATGTTGAGGAACGCCCGCACGACCACCGGGTCGAACTGGGAGCCGGCGCACCGGGCGAGCTCCTCGCGCGCTTCGGAAGCCGGACGGGCTTCCTTGTAGGACCGGACGGAGGTCATCACGTCGTACGTGTCGGCCACCGAGGTGATTCGAGCAGCGAGGCCGATGTCCTCACCGGCGATCCCATTCGGATAGCCGTTGCCGTCGAACCGCTCATGGTGCTGACCGATGGCAGCGGCAAACTCACCCAGCCAGGGAAGCAGTGGCGTCGCCAGCTCCATCCCCCAGTCGGGGTGATTGCGCATGATCGTCCACTCTTCATCCGTCAGCTTGCCGGGTGAGTTGATGATCTCCGAGGGCACGCGCAGCTTGCCGATGTCGTGGAGCATGGCCGCCCACTTGAGTTTGTTTCGCTCCTCGTCGGTGTACCCCATCTCCTCGCCGAGCATGTCGGCATAGGCACGTACCCGGTCACCATGACCGCGCGTGCGGGGATCGTGGGCGTTGAGCGCAGCCCCGAGCGCCAGGATGGTCTCGGCAGCCTCAGTGAGGTCATCGTGGCGACCGGCCCGCTCGGCGCGCTCGAGGAGCTCTTCGAGTGAATGGGCGGTCCCCGACTTCAGTGACACGCCGAACCGGTTGGGAGCCTTGTCGGGGAACACGAGCGAGAGCTTCATGAGCACGGCCAGCGGCATGAGACGCTTGGCGAATCGGTCGGCGAAGCGCAACGCCATCGTCGACGACGCCATGACGAGCAGCCACCAGAAGATCATCCCGGGCCAGGTTCGCGGCGTCGGCAGGATCCGGGTCAGCTGCCAGGCAACGAGAACGGCAAAGACGAGCGGCAACACAAAGGCTGCCACGCGAATGAGAAAAGCCCTTACGGGCTTGCCTTCCCAAGATCCAGACTGTTCGGCCATCGAGATTCGGTCCGTGTCGCGAGAAATCGTTCACAGATACATCGGAGTTCCAACCAAGGGACTGAAGGGGTAGTTGGCTGCTCGTCGCTCGCTGCTCGTCGCTCGCGACTCAGGCCGGCGAGCGGCATGTGGCGAGAAGCGAGTAGCGAGTAGCGAGTAGCGAGTTAGCCGTCGCGGCCGAGACCCGCCGGCGCCATTCGCACGGCGGTCTCGATGGCGCCGTACAGCTGCTTTGTGAGGTTCTTATCACCGGGAGGCATGAGGTTGGACATGACCCGGAACGTCCACTCCATGAGCGGCTTCGATTTGAAGCCGACGGTCATGAAGGCGCGCATGATGTGGGGATTGCCGATTGCTCGCACGAACACCTTCCCGACCCGGTAGTAGTCGCCGAACTCGGCCTCGAGCTCCTCCGGGTACTGCCGGAGCATGGTCAGGTCGTCGGCGGCCAGCGCCCGATGGACGGTGGCGGCTGCCATCCGTCCCGTCTGATACCCGTAGGCGATACCTTCGCCCGTGAACGGATTCGTGGACCCCAGCGCGTCGCCAACCAGCACCCAGTTTGAGCCGGTGATGGGTCCGCCGGAGAAGGCCATCGAAAGCTTCCCACCGACGGGATCGGTCAACCGGGACGTCTCATCAACGGCCCAGTGCTCAGGGAGGTTGTGAAGGTAGGTATCGAGCAATTGCCCGGTGTTGAGACCCTTCCATCGCCTGCTGGTCGACAGCAGGCCGACTCCGATGTTGACGGTCTCACCACCGAGCGGGAATGTCCATCCGTAGCCGGGGACGTTCTTGCCCTCCTCGTCCTGGAGGTCGAGGAGGCTCTCCATCATGTCGTCGTCGGCGCGTGGGCTCGAGTAGTAGGCGCGCAGTGCCAGTCCATAGGGCGCCTTGCGGTCCCGACCGACCCCGAGCGGGCGACCGAAGCGGGACATGGCACCGTCGGCAATCACCACCACCCTGGGAGTCAGGACCGCGGAGTCACCGTTGTGGGAGATCTCGACACCGGCCAGGCGTCCGTCCTCGACCACCGGAGTGGCCGTGGCCTTCTGGTGAATAACGACCCCTTGCTTCTCGGCCAGCATCGCCACCTGCTGGTCGAGGTCGGCACGGCGAATGATTGCCCCCCACTTCGGGTAGACGGGATGGTCCGGCCATTCCATCTCGAGCATGGACCCGGCGCCATATGAGCGCAGTCCGTTGATCCGGTGCAACTCGGGTACGTCGAAGTCGAAGTCCATGAGCCGAAGCTCGTGGATGGCCCGCGGGGTGAGCCCGTCTCCGCATGTCTTCTCGCGCGGATACTCCTTCTTCTCGATGAGAGCGACAGAGTGGCCGACTTCAGCAAGCCAAAACGCCACCGCGGCCCCGGAGGGACCGCCGCCAACCACTACGACTTCAGGAGAGGAGGACATGGAGCGCGAGGTTAGTTCTCGATCGGCGGCTAGCGCTGCAGATCGAGAACCCGCTACCCGCTACCCGCTACCCGCTCCCCGCTACCCGCCAAACGCACAAACCTCTTCGGGCAACGGGAAACGGGCGACGGGCAACGAGGAGAACACGCTCCAACCGCTCACACAACAATCATCGCAGTCCCCACCGATGCAAGCACCGCTCCTACCCAGGCGCCGGCGGCGGGGCGCTCCCTGGTGACGAGCCAGATGAGCGGGAGTTGCAGGGCCGGCGATGTGGAAACAAGAACGCTCACGATGCCGGGATCCCCGTCGGCGAGGGCGATGAGAACGAGGGTCTTCCCGATCACCATCGCAATCGTTCCCGACGCAATGATGATCCCCCACAGCTTCCAACCGATCCGTTCGGGATAGGGGACCCTGGTTCGCCTCTCGAAGAACCCGCGCAAGGCCACGAGTGCCGCCAGCCCCACGATCGCCCGCACCGCCGCGCCCGCCCAGGGATCCAGGTCGGCCTCGAACGCCGGGTCGGCCAGGAGCACACCGACCGCCTGGCCGGCCGCTCCCAGGAGTCCGAAACCGATCCCGACCAGGAGGTTGCCCTTGATCTCCTCCCAATGGTGGTTCTGTCCCGGGCGAGTACCAAAGGCGATGGCGAACGTCACCCCGATCATGACGAGACCCGAACCGATCAGTGCCGGGAACGAGAATCGCTCACCAAAAACGATCGCGCTCAGAATGGCGGCAATGGGCGCATTGGCCGCGAAGAGGATGCCGGTCCTGCGAGGGCCGACAATGGCAAAGGCGGTGAACAACGCGGCGTCTCCCAACGCGAGTCCGACTATTCCGGACATGCTGAGGAGCACGAGCTCGCGGGTCCCGACGCTGTCCCAACCACCAACGAGCGTTGCAATCAAGGCAAGGGCAAACGCCACCCAGTACATGCGCAGCCGGGTGAACCGCGGCCCGCCAAGCACCCCGGTCGGCCGGGCGGCGATGAGCCCGCCGATCGCCCAGCTCAAGGCGGCGCCGAGGGCAGCCGCTTCGTAGCCGAGAGACGTCATGTCGGTTCCTAGGTGATCGAGCCGGAAGCGGGGAGGCTACTCGTCGCTCGCTACTCGTCGCTCGCAACCCGCACACGTTGCCTGGTACCCGTTGCCCGCCACCGCTAAGCCAACCACTCCACCGTTCTCAACACCACAGCAGAGAGGCACGACCGTGCGGCGCGAGGAGAGAGCCTTCTGGCTCCCCTCCCAACAA
>SHLN01000098.1 GCA_004283105.1 Acidimicrobiia bacterium | reverse complement strand
GCTTCCTTGACGTGGAAGAGGTCACAGGTTCAATCCCTGTAGCGCCCACGGCAACGCCTTCGGCGTTGCTTTCGAGTTGGCTTCGCCAACTCGTGGCGGTTGTGCATTCCGAGCTTGGGAGTCCTTTCAGGACTCCAGGACGGGGTCGCCGTTGCGTTCGAGTTGGCTTCGTCAACTCGGGGCTTATGTCACTCGACTGCTGGGAAGAAGACGTCGAGCCGGCTGATGTGGCCGTCGCGGTCGAAGATCTGGCGCGATGTGGCCGCATTCAGAGTCAACCCCGGTACCTCGTGCTCGGTCCCATCGGCGTACGTGACGACGATCCGTCTGTCCGTTCTGCCGCCGTGGACCACGACCGGTACCTGGCAGATGGTGAAGGCCGCAGACCCGGCTTCGACATCCACGCTGCGGGCGTCGTTGTTCACGTCGAGATAACTGAGTTCCCCGGCTTCGCCCCTGAACTCGCGATCGTCCAGCAACACCGACGTGAACCGGATTGAACCGTTGGCGACGGTGAGGCCGAGTTCGGCCCACCGGGTGAGAAGCTCCTCTTTGACCTGGCCGGTCATGCCCGGCTGTTGGGCACCGGCGTGCGGGGGTGTATGAGAGTAGGGATCTGTCGGGAACGCTCCGTACTGGACGGCAGACTTATTGAACCCGAGACCCTGGCGGACCCGCTCGTAGAGCCGCTTCAGCTCATCGACCGATCCGCCTTCGGACTCCAGGATGGATTCCTGTATGGCCACGAGCAGCTTGGCCACCATGTGCCAGTACACCGAACCGATACCTTCGTAGCCGTACATGGTCGAGGAACGGCCGGTGAACTCGTGATGGTGGAAGACCTGCTCGAACACATCGAGCGTGCTTGCCCGGTGCTCGGCTACGAGCGCGGCAAACTCGCCACCCGACAACCGGTCGAGGGCCGTGTCCAGGTCGTGGGCGTTCCGGAAGCCGGCGTAGAAGTGGTGCACGCCGGTGATGTCACGGGTCAGCACCGTGTCGGATCCGCTTTCGAGCAAGGCGGTCAGAAGCGGGTTTGCCTGCACGAGGTCGGGGGGGATGACATTTCGCTCGACGAACGACGGTCGTGTTCGCGCCGGGTACAGCAGGAAACTGTCGACATCCTCCCGGTAGAGCGGTGACACGTACATGGCATCGAGCAACGCCACGACCTCATCCATGTCGAGCAGGCCGGAGCTGATGGCGGCTACCTGTCCTTCGAGCATCTCAGGAAGGTGCGCAACGTGGGCCCGGGTGTGGTCGTCGGAAAACCGGAGCAGGTTGTAGGCGTGGTAGAGCCCGTCGGCTCGCCGGGCTCGCCGGATGGCGGATTCGAGATGCTCGAGTGCCGCCCGGCACAGGCGGTGCACGGTCTCGGACTCCATCATCTGTGGCCGCGAGAGCCCGTGCTGGTAGACGGTGGACCGGTACTGGTCGAATGCCGTTCCCAGCGCGTGAATGATCCGCGCCCGCTCTTCGTCGTCGGGGTTCGGGTCGCTCGATTCCAGTGCGCGAGCTACGGCCTCGGCCCAGACGGCGACTTCCGACGAGATCGGGTACGAGACCTCCGACCCCTCGGTGTGTACGGCGAGCAGCTCGACGTAGCGGCGCAGATGGGCGAGTGTGACCATCGAGAGGCCGTGCCCGACGAGCGCGTTGTTGGCGTCGTTCCACTCGGGGCGCTGGGTGTTCATCCAGATGCCCCCGCCCGGCACATAGTTCGACAGCTTGCTCAGCATGGGGATGAGGAGCTTCTCGAGCAACGTGACGTGGATGATTTCACCGGCTTCGTCGGTGACGAGCTTGCCGTCGGCACCCAGCTCGGCGACCCGCTGTGCGATCGTCGCGTCAGTCGCGTCATCGAAGTCGACCGATGCTTTCGGGTCTCGCAGGAGCTGGTCGTAGGGCACGATCCGATATGGCACATTGGCGAACGTGAACCCGACGGTGCCAAGCTCGCCGGCAAGCCGGCCCGGGTCGTGCATCTCGAGAGTGCGCAGCAGGCGATAGAGGTAGACAATCTGATGGTCGCCCCAGTAGCCGATACCGCTCCATGGGTTCTCCGGCTCGAGTACCTCCCAGTCGATACCTTCGCTCGTCAGGCGGTATGGATTGAACCCGTCGGCGGTTGAGGCGTTGAGGAACTTGGCCACCATCGAGGGGAGATAAGCCGGGTAGCTGCGGCTCAACGCCTCCCAGTTCTGGAAGATGTCACGCCAATTGCCCTGGTAGCTGAGCACGGGTTCGCCCCGTCGGTCCCGCACCCGGATCGCAAAGTGGTTCCACGGTCGGCTCGGATCTCCGTGCCGGCGGGAGAATCCGATCGGTAGGTACTCATGGGCCAGGCGGACGAGGTTGGGGTCGTCCTGCTCTCCTGCTTTCCGGCGGAGCTCTTGCGCGGTGATGGCCTTCGGCAGGTCTGTGAGCCATTGCGCGTGCCGGTCTGCGACCCTGCGATTGCGGTCCCCGACGAATTCCCCGAAACGATGGGCCTCCACGGTGTATCCGTGCAGGAACGCGCCACCGCGCATGACGTTGAAGAGCGTGTTCGCCAGGTGATGGCCGTCAACCGTGGCGGAGCCGGTTGTCTGGAAGGCGTCTGCTCGGCCCACCATGGAGCGCAGCTCTGTGGAGGAGCGCGCGATGTCCGCCGCGAGCTCGACGGCGATGTCGGTGCCGGCTCGGATCGCATGTCGCAAACCGGCCACATCCGCGTGGCTGCGGGCGACGTCCCCAACGATATGCCAGGTGTGGCCCTGGCCGGGTTCAAGCCCGACCGTGGCATTGACGAGGAACGAGCCGGGACGGCCGGTTCGCAGCCGCGAGGCCTCGAAGGGCAGGCCCAGGCGTGCTCGGGAAACAGCGCCAGGGTCGAGGCTCATCTCCGGATTGACGAGCCCCGTGGTCCATACGGAGCTCGTTCGCAGCGCCTCCGCCGGTTCGGGTCGGTCGACGATTTGAGCCTCGAGCGAGAAGAGGCCGATGCCGGGCTCCACCACCTCGCTCCGGCGGTAGGCATTGGCGAGATTGCTGAGCCGCTGTTGGAGGTCAACGCCAACACCCCACGGCATCACCCCGCGTAATCCGTCGACGAGCTCTACCGAGCGCGGGGCCGTCCCCGTATTGGTGAGAGAGGCCGTCCTGACCCATCCGAACCGGTCGGAAGGCGCCCATCGGTAGTCGAACACCAGGCCGAACTCGAGGTGTTCCTCCTGGAAGATCACCGAGTCGCCCAGCAAGCTCTTCAGGAGGCTGCGCCGGATGCCGGGACCGGAGGTGCTGAACGGCTCCCAGAGGACGGTCCCATCAGTGTGGTGGATCCGCAGAATGGTGATGGGACCGACACGCCGGCCGGTGGCGTGGAGGCGATCCTCGGTCTCGTACGGGAAGAGACAGTCGGCGGGTTCGACCCGGCCTGCCGTGAGCGCGCCGGTCGTGGAAACGAACATCCACAGGTCCGAGTTGCTCACAATGGTCATGAGAAAGGGATCCATCTCGTCGATGTTCGAGATGCGATACATGGCACGGCCGTCGACCATGTCGATGCTCTCGGTCACCATCGGGTCTCCTCACCGCGTCCGATTTCGTGGCAGAGCCTATTGCCGGGTGGGCAACGGCAACGCCTGCGGCGTTGCTTCCGGCAACGGCAACCCCGGGGGTTGCTAGCGGGTTGCCGAGCCCAAACACGCAGCAACGCGTCGGCGTTGGGTGCTGCCCGGGTCCCTAGCCTGCGGCCGTGACCGAGGCTCCGATCGCTCGACGTACGTTGTCACCCATCTGGGTGTTCTCGATTCTCTCTGCGTTGTTCGGGTCCGGCTACGGCGTGTTGTTCACCATCGTCGGCGACTACCGGGACGAATACGGGATCAGCGAGACGACGGTCGGCTGGATCATCGGGATCGGCTTCATCGTCGCGTTTGTCTCCCAGATCACGCTTGGTCCGATCGGCGATCGCGGGCACGCTCGAACGCTGGTGTACGGCGGCTCGATCGTGAACGTCGTTGGACTCCTGATGATGGGATTCGGCACAAACGCCCCGGTCATTCTGAGCGGCCGCATTGTGTCCGGTCTCGCCATCGGTGCCGCCACTCCGGCCATCAAGCGGATTGTGGTAGTCGGATCGGGCGACAATCTCGGCCGCAATCTCGGACGCCTCTTCTCCGCCGACGTGTTCGGGTTTGCGGTCGGCCCGGTCATATCAGCCGTTCTTGTCGGACCATTCGGCCTGGCGGCACCGTTCATCGTCATCTCTGCGATGACGCTGGTTGTGGTGGCACTGACGCTCGGCATGGCGGTGGACGAGCAGACGGAAGCCGAACCCCGGCGCTTCGCACTCGACCTCTTGCGATCTCGACCATTCGCCGGTGCCGTGATGATCGGTTCGGCGGCATTCATGATGATCGGTGCATTCGACACGTTGTGGGACGTGGTCCACACGGATCTCGGAACCACTGAGTGGGTGGCCAATCTCGGCATCGCTCTCTTCGCGATACCGCTCGTCCTCTTCGGCCCGTTCGCCGGGAGATTGGCCCAGCGGGTGGGCCCGTTCCTGGTCGCCGGTGCCGGGATGGGCGTGGCCGCCCTGTTCATGGGTATCTACGGGGTTCTCGCCACCGGCGGCGCCATTTTCGCGGTTGCCATGATCCACTCCCTGACCGACGGGATGAGCTTTGCCGCCAGTGGGGTAGCGGTGGGAATGACGGCGCCGGAGGCCCGCCAGTCGGGAGCGCAAGGTGTCCTGGGCGGGATGCAGGCGCTCGCCGCCGGGCTCATGGCGCCGTTCACGGGCTGGCTCTATGAGACCTCCGGGCAGCAGACGGCATACTGGTTCGCCGCCGCCGTCATGATCGTGCTGGTGGTGGGCGGCCTCCTGCTGGCTGGGCCCGAAGCCCGGCGAGTCAAACGCAAATTACCCTGACGGTGTGAAGGCCTGGACCCCGACCCGCATTGCCGTCGCCTCGGTTGTCGCATTCGCGCTCATCTACATCGCCTTCGGGTCGAACGGGTGGGGATCGCCCGCCGACAACGAGCAGCCGATCGGTGAGATCTCGCGCTGGTGCGAACGAGTAGAGGACGGGCTTCTCCGGGAGCCGGTCAACGCCCTCGGCAATCTCGGCTTCGTAGTGGCCGGCCTCGCCATGCTCCGGGTTCTTGCCCGGGATCGGACGGCGGGGGAGCCGAATCAGTTCACGGGTCACACGCCCCTGGTCCTCCTCTATGCCTCGGCGACCATCTTCCTCGGCCCCGGTTCGGCCGTCATGCACGGCACCCACACGTTCTTCGGGGCCTGGATCGACAACGTGTCGATGGTCGCCTACATCCTCATCCCGTGGCTCTACAACCTGTCGCGGCTCGGACGGTGGACGCAGCCCACGCTGTTTCGAACCTACGGGGCGCTCCTCGCCGTCTATGCGGCCGGGTACTGGTTCATCGCTCCCGACCTGGGGATCGGGCTCGAGTTCTTCGACATCTCGATCGGTCTCTGGATCATCTCTGAACTTCTTCATCGATACTGGTCGCCTTCGATGCGAATCCTGTCGGGGTTCTTCGGCTTCGTCATTGCCTTTGTGTTTGGAATAACGCCCGCCGAGATGCTGGCCGCTCCCGGTGAGTACTGGTGGGTCGTGTTCTTCTGGCTGCCCGGCCTCCTCGCCACCAACCCACCGGACACCGAGCGGCGCTACGTGCCCTGGTTCTGGGTCGGAGTCGGCTCGTTCATGATCGCCTATGCCATCTGGCTGACGGGCACCAACGAGCATGCGTGGTGCCGGCCCGACTCGATCATCCAGGCCCATGCCATCTGGCACCTCCTCTCGGCAGTGGCCACGTGGGGGTTCTTCCGGTTCTTGCGGACCGAACAGCCCAGAGTGCCGGTGGAAGCCACGCCGGCGGCAACGCCAACCAACCGGTAGCGACATACACTCAGTCACATGCGGATCCTTGCCATTGCAGACGAAACCGATCGGGCGCTGACGGCACAGCGTCTCAGGGAGATGAATCCCGATCTCGTCATCTCGTGCGGCGATCTCGGCCATGACTACATCGATTTCGTCGCCTCGGCCGCCAATGCCTCGCTCGTGTATGTACCCGGCAACCACGACGCCGTTCCGGCACCGCGCAGGGTGGCCCCGGTTACCGGCTTCCTCCACTTCGAGGACATCTGGGGAAGCGGCGGTAGCTCCGAGGAAGGCATCACCGAGGCGAGCGGCATATGTGCCGACGGCCAAATCGTCACCATCAAGGGCCTCACCATCGCCGGGTTGGGTGGCTCGATTCGATATCGGGAGGGTCCCAATCAATACACGGAGCGCCAGATGGCCGCCCGGGCTCGCCGGCTGCGGCGGCAGGCGAAACTGCGACGGACGCCGGTCGACATTCTCATTACCCATTCGCCGCCCAAAGGAATGGGTGATGAGAGCGACGGCCCGCATCAGGGGTTCGCCTCGTTCATTCCCCTCCTCGAAGCCCTCGAGCCTCGACTCATGTTGCATGGGCACATCCATCCACACGGTTTCGTCAAGCCCGATCGGCAGCTTGGCGATACCCGCATCATCAATGTGATCCCTCACAAGGTGCTGGAGGTGGAGGTGTGACCTGGTATCCGCAGGACACGTACGAGCGGGCCCGCTGGCAGGAGTCGCGCCACCGCATCGCCAAGGTGGTGCAGGGTCAGCAACCCGATCAGCTCATGGAGCTGGACGACGTGCAAGGGCGTCTTGCGCTCTTCCAGCAGTCGTACGTCGGGGTTCGTCCGATCCGGGTGGATCAGATCGTCGGTTCGGTCGACAAGAGTGAGGACTTCGACAAGGACTTCCGACCTCGAACCCCCCGGTCAAAGCATCGCTGGGAGCAGGTTGAGCGCGCGTTTCCTCGCGGTGATTTCCCACCGATCGATGTGTACCAGGTCGACGACACGTTCTATGTTATCGACGGCCATCACCGGGTGGGTGTCGCGAAGGCCAGGGAGATCGAGTTCATCGATGCCGACATCACCGAGCTGCACTCGCCGTACGAGCTCAAGCCCGAGGACGACCTCGGGGACATCATTCACCTGCAGCAGCGGCGGCTGTTTCTTCACCAGTCCGGGCTCGGACGGGTCCGGCCCGACGCACGCATCGAGTTCTCACGACCGGTCGGTTATGTCCAGCTACTCGAGAACCTCGAAGTGCATGGCTATCACCTCCAGCAACAAGCGGAGCAAGTCCTGTCGAAAGAGGCCGTGGCCGCCGACTGGTACGACAACGTCTATCTGAAGAACGTGGCCGAGATCGAGGCCGTTGGCCTCGACAAGCTCATGGGGCACACACCCGTGAGCGACCTGTACCTGTGGGTCCACCAGAAGCGCCAGAGTCTGTTTCCCGAGCAGGGTTCGATCAGTTTCCGGACGGCCGCAGAAGACCTTGCTGCCGAGGAGGCGCGCAAGCTTGGCCCCAGGACGAAGGCGACGGTCGATCGGGTCGAGGACACGGTTGGAGGCGCCCTCGGCCGATTGCTCGGCCGCAAGAAGCCCGATGAGGAGGACTGAGTCGGCTACTCGTCGATGAGAGCGGCCTGCACACTCCGCACGTAGTCGATAATCGAGGCGATCTCGGTCTCCTCGAGCTGGGTCGCAAACGATGGCATCCCCAGGCCCCGGCCCCGCTTCACGATCTCGATGAGGAGAGCGTCGCTCGGTCCTGTCTTGCCAGAGAGTGAGGGAGCGATACCGCCGGAGTAGGAGCCTCCTCGCAGATCGGCGCCGTGACATCGAGCGCAGTTCGCCTCATAGAGGGCCGTGCCGGCCTCAACTGAAGCCGCCTCGCGTACTTTCGTCACATCCGGCGATGCGCCGCCGCCGCACGCTGCCAGCACCAGGGCAAGAACGAGTCCCGGGGCGGCGAGCTTCGTTCGCATCATGACCGTCTCCTTTCGGCAAGCACCGTTCCCATTCGTTCGATTCCCGCCACCACGGCGGCGGTGCGCTCGCTCGGGAACACGAGGCGCATGAATCCCGGTTCGCCGATATGGCAATCGGCGCCGGGGGTCAGGTTTACGTTGGCGGTAGTCAAGAGCCACTCCCACAGCTCTGCCTCGGCTTCCCAGGTGACCTCGTCCATGAACGGGCGGAAGTCGCACAGGAAGAAGAAGCCGGCCTGTGCGGAAACGTGGGGGATGGATGCTTTCTCGAGCGCAGCCGTCACTTCGCGGTAGGCGAGTCCCAGACGTCGCTGATTCTCTGCGGTGAACTCGTCGACCCAGGCGTCATCAGAGATCATTTGCTCGAGGACGAACTGAGTGTCCCCCGAGACCGCCGCCCAGTAGGCGAGGCCGTCGACAGCTTGGCGAATGCCTTCGTTCTCCGACACCAGGATCCCGCAGCGGAGGCCACTGGCGGCGAAGTCTTTGCTGAACGCCCACACGAGATGGATTCGAGGGCCGAGGGCGGGGCGCAGTGAGGCTCCGCTCACGAAGGCTGCCTCGCCGTACACGGACAGAGCAAACAACTCGTCGAGCACCAGGTGGATCTCGCGCGTTTCAGCCCAGGTGATGATGTCCTCGAGCTCGTCATGGGAGTAGACGCATCCGAGTGGGTTGTTGGGGGAGGTGAACAACAGTGCCCGCACCGGGACGGAGGCGGCCGCAACGGCCTCGTCGAGCTGATCGACGGTGAGGCGGAAACCGCTCTCGCTGGTGGTGTGTGCCGGGATGATCTGCAGCTCATCCCGGGTCTCGAGGTCCGGCCAGAACCCCGAGTAGCTCGGTGTTGGGACGAGGATGCCTTCGCCGGGATCGGCGATGGTGTAGAAGAGCATTTCCAGCACCGTGCCCGCTCCGGCCAGGGCGATGACGTGGTCAGGATCGATTGGCCGTCCCACCATGTGGCGTTCCAGGAAGATGGCCAGAGCCTCCCGAAAGGAGGCTGTGCCCACCATGGCGTCGTACTCGACAACCCGCTGGGGCACCTCGCGGCCGGCTGCCAGTTTCGGGCCGAGCAGATCCCAGACGAGCTTGTTCTCCGCGATGCACATCGAAACGTAGCCGTCCGGATTCGCATCGGGGTCCCAGCGATTCTCGACGCGAGCAAAATGTTCGTCGATGTAGCGCGGGGTTGGCCGGTTGGTGGCCAGCAATTCGCCACGAGTGGAGAGGTTCACGCCTCGAATGTTACGACCGCGACCGGCGGGCATCGCCACGAGTCGACGGCGCGCAGCCTGG
>SHLN01000097.1 GCA_004283105.1 Acidimicrobiia bacterium | reverse complement strand
CTTTCTCCAATGGGCAGATTCCGAGAATTTCGGCAAATCGGCCAGTTCCTGGAGGGGTGGGAGAATTACACGAATGGCATTCGCAGGCGAGAACCCGCCACTAGGCTGGCACCGCCTTGTTTCTCAAGACCTTACGAATCCACGGCTTCAAGTCGTTTGCCGACCGAACGCGACTCGAGCTGGAACCCGGAGTGACCGTCATCGTCGGTCCGAACGGTTCCGGCAAGTCGAACGTGGTCGATGCTATCTCCTGGGTGCTCGGAACTCAGGCGACCAAGCATCTCCGCACCGACAAGATGGAAGAGGTCATCTTCGCCGGCACCACGACCCGGCCCGCTCACCGGGTGGCCGAGGTGGTCCTCACCTTCGACAACTCCGAACGGCGTCTTCCCCTCGATCTGAGCGAAGTGACTATCGGCCGGCGACTCCACAACGACGGCACCAGCGAATACGAGATCAATGGCACACCGTGCCGGTTGCTCGATATCTCCGAGCTCCTGTCAGACGGCGGGGTCGGACGGCACCAGCACGTCATCATCAACCAGGGCCAGGTTGCATCCATTCTCAATGCCGGACCGGACGAACACCGGGCCATCATCGAAGAGGCCGCCGGCGTCCTCAAGCATCGAAATCGGCGGCGTCGCGCCGCCCGGCGTCTCGAGCGAACCCACGTTGACGTGCAGCGTCTCGAGGACATCCACAAAGAACTCCTCCGCCAGATGCGACCGCTCAAGCGCCAGGCCAACGCCGCCGCTCGCTACGACGATGTCCGAACCACCGCCCGGGGCCTGCGCTTGTATCTGGGCGGACGCGAATTGGCCGAGATCGAGGACCGGCTGACCGAAGCCCGGGCTCAGGAAGGGACCGCCGCCATCCGGGAGGAACGGGATACGGTCGCTCTGCAAGAACTCGAGAGCCGGCTCGAGTCGCTGGAAACGGCCGCGGGTGAATCGGGTCGTGCCCTCCAGCGTGACACGGCTGCGGCCGCCCGTCTCGAAACAACCTCCGAGCGGCTCCAACGCATCGCCCAGGTTGCCCACGAACGCCACCGGAGCCTCACGAGCGGCGCCGAACAGGCCGGCGAGCGCCACGACGACCTGCTCGCCGAGGCAAGCGGGATCGTTGAGGACCTGGCCGCCGCCGCCGCCGAGGAAGAGCAGGCCGGTGCCACGGCCGGGCGCGCCGAGATCGCCTTGCAGGCGCTCGAGGACGAGGAGCGTTCGCTGGCCGAGCAGGAGACCTTGCCGGTAGAAGGGGTGATTGCCACCCTGCGGGGCGACCTGCAGGCCCTGGAAGCAGCCGGCGCCCGCGACGGACGGGAGATGACGGCTACTGCCCACCGCCTCGAGATCGTTACCGAGTCGGTCGAGCGGGATGGGACCGCCGTCGAGGAGCTCCGGGAGGAAATCCGCCGAATGGACAAGGAGGCCGGCGCTCAGCAGGAGGCCTACGAGGCAGCCCGCTCCATCCGCGAGGTCGCCGAATCAGAGTGGCAACGGCTCGAGATGGATCTCGCCGACCAGACCAGGCTGGTCTCCGCCGCCCGGGCGCGGGTGGAGGCGCTCGAACAGGCCGGCGTAGTGAATCCCGACGTCCTGGCGGAGGCGGCCCGCCTCGAGGGCGTTGGTGAGGCGGTGGCTACCGTCCTCGACATCCCAGATCACCTTGCAGACGCCGTCGGCGCCGCCCTCGGCCCCTGGGCCGAAGCGCTCGTTGCCACCCCCGGCGGCCTGGCCGACGCCGTTGCCGAGCTCAAGAGCCGCCAGCTGGGCGGGATGCCGTTCGTAGTCGGAGGAGTCAAAGGAAGCGATGCCCGCGTGTTGCCTTCGGACATCCCGGGCCGTCCCATCATCGAATTGCTCGGCCCGGCCGCCGATGCCGTTGTGGCCCGTCGCCTCCTGTCCGACGTGGTGCTCGCCGACAGCTGGTCGGCCGCCTGGTCCTTTGTCCAGGCCCATCCGCAATTGCGGGCGGTCACGGCAGAGGGCGACCTCGTCACCATCGCGGGAATCCGGATCTCGGCGGGCGAGGACGGTCTCGGTGTCACCCTCGCCCGGGCCCGTGAAGACCTCAGCCAGGCGGAGACCGGGCTCGCCCGGGCAACGAGTCGCGAGACCTCGGCCCGCCGATCTCTGCACGATCATCGCGAGGACGAACGAAGCCAGCTGGAAGCGCTGGAAGCCGTGGAAGTCCGGATGTCTGGAGCCGTCGAGACGCTTGACCGGGCCGAACGGTCCGTTACCGAGGGCGAGGCCGAGCTCATCCGCTTGCAGGATCGCCGCAGCGCACTCGAGGAGGGTGAGTTGCACCGCACCGAGCGGCTCGTGGAGTTGCGGGGCCGCCTCGACGATCTGGAAGGCGAAGAAGCCGCCCGGCAAGCCGCCTGGGAGGCACTGAGCCGGCGGCGCCAGGAGATCGCCGATCGGCGAGAGCAGTCGCGTCGCCTGCGGGAGCAATCGGCGGCCGCACTCGGTGCCGCCACCGAGCGGCGCAAGCTGCTCGAGACCCGCAGGGTGGCGGTTGAGAGAGAGCTCGAGCAGGCCATCGGATTCCACGTCGATCCGGCCGACATGGTCCGGCTCGAGCGAGTTGAGTCAGCCGCCCGAGCCGCCCTCGATCATGTCTCTGCCCACATCACCATTCTCAGGGCCCGTCAGGCCGAATTGCGGCAAACGTCCGGCGAAGCCGTGCGACGGTTGGACGAAGCCCGCCAGAACGCGTCGAATCTCAGCAAACAGATCGCAGGGTCGAAGGAGACCCGGTCGAACCTGGCCGTCGAGATCGAGGGCCTTCGTGTCCGGCGGGAATCGGTGGCCGAGGGTCTTCGTCGCGATCTCGATGCGTCCGTTGAACAGGCGATCGCCGCCCCTCCCGTTGAGGTTCCCGAGAACACCGCTCCGATTGCCCATCTCGAGTCCCTGGAAGCCGACCTGCGCCGGATGGGCCCGGTCAACCCGCTCGCCGCCCAGGAATACGAGGACTTGTCGGAGCGAGCTTCTTTCCTCGATGGTCAACTCTCCGACCTGCGCGAATCGGCCCACGAGCTCGAGAAGGTGATCAAGGCGCTCGATGACGAGATGGCGACGCTGTTCGCCGATGCCTTCCAGGACATCTCGGCGCTCTACGCCGAGAACTTCTCCCTCCTCTTTCCGGGCGGGCGCGGCCAGTTGTCGCTGTCGGATCCCGGCGACCATCTGAACACCGGGGTCGAGATCGAAGCCCAGCCGCTCGGCAAGAAAGTGAGCCGGTTGTCGCTCCTGTCGGGTGGGGAGCGGTCGCTGGCGGCGCTGGCGTTCCTGTTTGCCGTGTTCCGGGCCCGGCCCAGTCCCTTCTACGTGCTCGACGAGGTCGAAGCGGCGCTCGACGATGCCAACCTGCACCGCTTCCTCCGGCTCGTCGAACTGCTGCGGGATTCTGCTCAGGTGATCATCGTGACGCACCAACAGCAGACGATGGAAGGCGCCGACACCCTGTACGGGATCACGATGGAGCCGGGCGGCTCGACGCAAGTCGTGGCCAAGCGTCTCTCCAACGTCACGGTCTGAGCCGTGGAGACCATTGTTCTCGTCGTCATTCTGGCGGTCGTGCTGCTGGCCGTAGTCGGCGGAGTCGTGCTGTCGCGCCGACCACGCGACGAAGTGCCTCCGACTGGCCCGCCAACCGTCGCACCTCCGGCGGAGCGATCTCTCGGCGAGCGGCTCGCCCGTACCCGGCATGCGGTCGGGGACCGGCTGTCGGGGCTTTTCGGGCGGGACACGATCGACGACACGTTCTGGTCGGAGCTGGAAGAGACGCTCATCACCGGCGACGTCGGGGTAGCCACCGCGACGAGCGTCGTCGAGCGAGTCAGGGCAACCCGGCTCACAGATGCTTCGGCCGCCCACGACTCCCTTCGGCGGGAGCTGATCGGGCTCTTCGCGGGTCGGGATCGGACGCTCGGGACCGGCGGGAACCCGGCGGTCATGGTCATCGTGGGTGTCAACGGCACCGGCAAGACCACGTCGATCGCCAAGTTGTCGCATCGGCTCGTCGGCGAGGGAAAACGAGTCGTACTCGGCGCCGCCGATACGTTCCGGGCAGGAGCCTCCGAACAGCTCAAGACCTGGGCCGATCGGGTAGGCGCGGACTTCGTCGGCGGAGAGCCAGAGTCAGACCCGGCTGCGGTGGCGTTCCGGGCCCTTGCTCACGGAAAGGAGGTCGGTGCCGATGTGGTGATCATCGACACCGCCGGGCGGCTCCACAGCAATCGCAATCTCATGGAGGAACTCGAGAAGATCATCCGTGTCCTCACCAGGGAAGCCGGGTCGATCGACGAAACCCTGCTCGTGCTGGACGCCACCACCGGGCAGAACGCAATCGCACAGGCCCACACGTTCACCGACGTGGTGGGGGTCACCGGCATCGTTCTCAGCAAGCTGGACGGCACGGCCCGGGGCGGCGTTGTTGTGGCCGTGGAACAGGACCTCGACCTTCCCGTCAAGCTCATCGGAGTAGGGGAGGGGATGGAGGACCTCATCTCATTCGAACCGGAACTGTTTGTCGACGCGCTGCTCGGGGACAGCGGGTAGCGTCGGCTCATGAACGACACCGAACTCCTCGCAACGGCCCGGGCGGCGGCAGAGCACGCGTATGTGCCGTACTCGAACCTGCGGGTGGGGGCGGCGCTCATCGGGGCCTCGGGAGCGATCTACACAGGCGCCAATGTCGAGAACGCGGCCTACCCATCCACCCTCTGTGCCGAGGCGGTGGCCATCGGCCATGCGGTCGCCTCCGGCGAGCGCGCCATCGAGAGCTTGGCGGTTGTTTCCCTCGATCTCACCGCCATTTTCCCGTGCGGCCAGTGCCGCCAGCGCATGTCGGAGTTCAACGTTCAGCGGGTCATCATGGAGGATCCCACCGGTGATCCGGAGTGCCATTCTCTGGAAGAATTGCTCCCCGGGCGCTTTACCGACTGGCGCCGGGGCTCGACCTCTACTTGAACCTAAGGTTCGACCACCGCTCGAATACCTCAATGGCCATAGGCCGTGGCAAGGTTCTTACCCGCGAGCGCGACATAAGACGATTTTGTCATTCGTCGAACGAGCGTTTGCTCCACGCCTCGCGGTCGTCCAACCGCACAATGAAGCGCGTGGCCGTCCACCCGTCATTGAGGGACAACCGACGGGTGTCGAGGAGGCCATGCTTGAGACCCGCCGCCTGAACGACCTCGGCGGAGACGTCGGTTGCATAGCCAGAGAGCTGCTTCGGCCAGGCGATCCAGAGAGCCCCATCGGCCGCCAATACCCGAACGGCCGGTCCGAGAGCGGTGCTCAGGTCGCTCCGCGTCTTCACGAACAGGACGATGCAGCTCAGATCATCGTCGCCGAGGCTCAGCTCGACGGCCGACTCTGGAAGCGGACCGAGATCGTCGCGAAACCGTACCGGTGGGTCTGAGAAGGCAAACCGTCCACCCGGGCGGATGCCGAGCCTGCGAGTGAGATCCATGGAATCACCGTACCCGTCAAAGGGTGCCCATGCTGCCCGATAGGCTCGCCCAATGGACCTCCATCCGCTCCTCGAGCCGATCCGGTTCCTCGTCGGCTCCTGGCACGGCACCGGGCGCGGCGAGTATCCGACCATCGAGTCGTTCGGCTATCGAGAGGACGTCTCGTTCCTAGCCGGTCCCGGCAAGCCGTTCCTCTTCTACACCCAGCGCACCCGGAGCGAAGCAGACGCACCGCTCCACAGTGAGGCCGGATACGTTCGCATGACTCCAGACGGTCCCGAGCTGGTCGTTGCCCAACCAACCGGGCTGGTCGAAGTGCACGGTGGTGAGCTGACCGGTACAACCCTCGTGTTCGAGTCGACGACCGTAGGGGCGACCGAAACAGCCAAAGCGGTGGAGCGAGTGGTGCGGCGCATCACCGGGGCCGGGGAGACGCTCTCCTACACGCTCGACATGGCCTACGCCGGGGTGCCGCTCACCGTGCACCTCGCTGCCACCCTCTACCGGGTCTAGGAAGCCCGGTCTTCGGCGATGAGCGGCTCGACCAGCTCGAGGAGCTGGTTCCGTCGGAATGGCTTCTCCAGGTACGCGTCGGCCCCAAGCTCAGCCACCTCCTCGGCCGTCCCCGACTGGCCGTGGGCGGTGATCACGACAACCGGGATGTCGGCGGTGGCCGGATCCCGCTTGATCTCGCGGAGGAACTCCCACCCGGTCATGATCGGCATCGCCAGATCGAGGATGATGAGCCCGATCGGCTCGGTCCGTGCCTTTATGACGGCGGCGGCGCCGTCTTCGGCGAACGTGCATGAGACGCCGATCTGTTCGAGGATGTCGGCGACGTAGCGCTGGATGAGCATGACGTCGTCGACGATGAGCGCCTTCAATCCACTCGAGACGTGCATGTCGCTCACGACTCACCCTCGTCTCTTACGCGCAATGCGAAGGATCGTTCGCTGCCCTTCACCGTACGGAACGTCACCCGATCTCCCGGCGTCACCGCCGTCTTGCCTCGGGTGAGGGCGGTTCGATGAAGGAACAACTCCTCGGCCGAGCGGTCGGGAATGATGAATCCGTAGCCGCTCTCGGCATCGAACCACGCGACCGTCCCGGCCATGCGCTTGCTTCGGCCCAGGAGGGGATGGATGCTGACACGGCCAAAGGCGAGGACGATGACCGTCAAGAGTGCGAGCAGGGCGAACGGAGCACCGAAGGCACGAGCGCTGCCCATGCCGGCCCGGGCCATGATGACGAGGGTCCGCTTGACGCCCGATTCGGCCACTCCCGCGGGCGAGGTGAACCCTGGTTCGTCCGACGCTGTGAGCAATCCGGAGATCAACGTCGCTCTTCGATCGGAAGACGACTCGGCACCAACGGTGACGGTGATCGTCATCTCGTCGTAGAGGCCTGGGTCGGATCCATCTACTGCTCGCAGAGTGATGGTGGTTTGGCCGGAGTCCTGGTCGGCGGGAACGTCCCATGTCAGAAGTCCCGTTGCGGGGTGGATGCTGACGCCTGGGAGGACCGGTCCCGACAGCTCATACCGGGGCGGTGAGGAGGGAACGTCGACATCATCGGCTCGTATGGTGGCGGTAAGAGTCGTTCCCGGTTCGATGTGGAATGGTCCGGCCGGTCGAAGGCGCGGGGTCGAGTGGAGCTCGGTGATGGTCACCGCGATCGGTCGGTCGTCGAGCAGTTCGCCGGCTGGATCCGTCATGCGCACCCGCAGCGTGTATTCCCCGGGGCCCTGGCGTTCGGTTGGTGTCCAGGTGAATACTCCCGTGACGGGATGAATCGTCGCTCCGGGCGGTCCATCTACGAGCGCAAAACGTACGTCGGCCGGGGTGGAGGCACCCGCAGTGAACCGGACGACATCAAGCTCGGCTCCGCTGATGGGGGCGAGCCCGATCAAACTTGGAAGCTCGACGACCGGCGTCGGTGGCAAGGCGGCAGGGACCGTCACGCTGAGGAACACCGTTGCGGTGGCGGTGAGGCCGGCCGTGTCTGAGATCGTGTAGCTGAACGTCTCGGCGTAGGGCGCTCCAGTCCCCGGTGTGTAGCGGAAGAGGCCGGGGCCTTCCTCGGTGAGAGCGCCAACGGTGGTGGAATCGAATGAGGTCAGCGAAATCGGATCATCATCCGGGTCTCCGTCGTTGAGGAGGACCGAAACCACGACGGAGACGGCATCGGCAGGTAGGAGCACGGCGTCGTCGACTGCGATTGGGGCCTGGTTGGTGTTGGTGACGGTGAGGGTGAAGGTTTCGGTGGCGCTGAGGGGTCCGTCGTCGGTGGCGGTGATGGTGACGAGATGAGCGCCGGCGTCGGTGTAGCCGGGGGTGCCGGTGATGGTGGCGGTTCCGTCTTCGTTGTCGGTGAAGCCTGCCCAGGCGGGGAGTCCGGTCACGTTGAGGAACGGGATTGTCAGGTCGGGGTCGCTGCCCGAGACGATCAGTGAGAACGGTGCGGTCTCGGCGACGCTTTGATCGGCGATCGGGTCGACGGTTGGTGCCCGGTTGGTGTTGGTCACCGTCAACGTGAAAGTTTCGTCGTCGGTGAGGGTGCCGTCGGTGGCGGTGATGGTGACGGTGGTGCTGGCGGCGTCGGTGTAGCCGGGGGTGCCTGCCAGGGTGGCGGTTCCGTCTCCGTTGTCGGTGAACGTCGCCCAGCCAGGGAGTCCTGCGGCGCTCAGTGCCGGAATGGTGAGATCGGGGTCCGAGGCGGAGACGATCAGTGAGAACGGTGCGGTCTCGGCGACTGTCTGATCACCGATCGGATCGACGGTTGGTGCCCGGTTGGTGTTGGCGATGTCAATGTCGAACACCGCGTCGTCGGTGAGGGCACCGTCGTCGGCGGTGATGGTGACGGTGGTGGTCCCGGCGTCGTCGTAGCCGGGGGTGCCGGCCAGGGTGGCGGTTCCATCACCGTTGTCGGTGAGCGTCGCCCAGCCGGGTAGTCCTGAACCGCTGAAGGTCGGGATGGTGGTATCCGGGTCTGTGGCAGAGAGCGTGAGCGAGAAGGCCACGTTCTCGGCACCGACCTGGTTGCCAGGATTGACGATCACCGGTGGGAGATTCGTGTTCGTCACCGTGAGGGAGAAGAGACCGTCGTCGGTGAGGGTGCCGTCGGTGGCGGTGACGGTCACCGTCGTCGTGGCCGAGTCGCCGCCTCCGGGGAGTCCCGAGACTGTGGCGGTGCCGTCGAGGTTGTCGGTCAATGTGGCCCACGCCGGGAGGGTCCCGCCATCGCTGAAGCTCGGTGTGGTGAGATCGGGGTCGGAGGCGGCAATGACCAAACTGAAGGCGGCGAGTTCGGGCGTCGTCTGAGCTCCAGGATTGACGATCACCGGCGGACGATTCGTGTTGGTGATGGTCCAGGTGTAGGTGTCGGTGTCGTTGAGGTTGGGTGTCCCGTCGTCGGTGACCGTGATAGTGATCGGATACGTCCCTGCAGCCGTGAACGGCACCGTGCCGCTGATTAGCCCGGTACCCGGGTCGATGCCGATCCCGGCCGGAAGGCCGGCAGCCGCCCACAGGAGCATGTCAGTCAGGTCGGGATCGGTGGCGGCAGCCGAGATCGAGATCGAGTCTCCCTCAGCTTCAGTCCGGTCGAGAAGATCCTGGTCGAACACCGGAGCTTGGTTGGTTTCGGTGATTGTCCAGGTGAAGGTGTCGGTGTCTGCGAGGTTGGGGAT
Organism: Acidimicrobiia bacterium; assembly: GCA_004283105.1. Lineage (GTDB taxonomy): Bacteria > Actinomycetota > Acidimicrobiia > Spongiisociales > SHLN01 > SHLN01. Next base: position 83 of record SHLN01000097.1, on the reverse strand, counting down.
GCCGTTGTCGGTTGCGGTGATGGTGGCCGGGTAGGTGCCGGTTGCGGCGTAGTCGATGGTGCCGCTGATGAGCCCGCTGGTGG
>SHLN01000096.1 GCA_004283105.1 Acidimicrobiia bacterium | reverse complement strand
TGTTGGCGTGCTCGGCATTCCCACGTTCGACTTCATTCTCCTGGCGGCGTGCTGCTTTGCGATGGGAAACGAACGGCTCCATTCTTGGATCGTCAATCACCGGCTCTTTGGCCCGATGATCAGCGACTACCGGGCCGGGCTCGGGTTCACCCGCCGCATGAAGATCACCGGGGTCGTTGCGGTCGCCGTCAGTTTCGCGGTCACGATCGGTCTCGGCGTGCGCAACGTTTATCTCGGAGCCGGCCTGGTGGCGCTGGCGATGGGCATCTGCTGGTACATCGTGTCACGCCCCACCAAGCAGCTCGAGTCGGCGGCGGTCTAGGACCCGCTCACGTCCGCTGCGGTCGGGCTACTCACCCAGCTCCGGCAAGACGGTGAGAGCGTCGTCGGCGAGTGCCTGACCCGCCTCCTGATACAGATTGCGGGCCACGTCTACTCCGGCGTCTTTCAGTTCCTGGACATCATCGGCATAGGTGGCGATCGAAGCGATCCGGACGCTCGGCAGGAACTCCCGGACACGCTTGATGCACTCCAGGTTGGCCTGATGGTTGCCGGTGGCGGCGACCACCAACTCGACGCCCGGGTGGAGGCGAATCCGTTCCCAGAAGTCCCGGTCGAGGGCATCACCCCGGATCACATTTCTCCCCTGACCGCGGAGTTTCTCGACCCGGTCGCCGTCCCGGTCAACGCCCATGACTACCGGACCGGCGCGTTCGACGATCTCGTCGTAGGCGCCGATGCCGACCCTCCCCATGCCGAAGACCAGGATCTGGCGATCGGCGATGTCGATGATGGCATCTTCGGGCATCGGGGGCTCCAACTCGAACCCGGCGAGACGACTCGACCATCGTCGATACAACCGGTACCGGGCGGCGTTGGCTGCCGAGGCAGATACGAATGAAGCCGCCACCACAACGGCGATCGTCGACAACCACGCTTGGTCCAGCAGGTCGGCGGCAAGTGCGGCCGATGCTGCAATCAGCCCGAACTCGCTGAAGGTCGACAGGGTAAGTGACGCAAAGAGGGCCGTCCGGGCCCGCAGCCGAAATCGGGTGAACAGCACGAAGAGTACGAAGCTGCGCACGGGGACGGCCAACAGCACGATGGCGCCGATCGCGAGACCTGCCGGAGATGGAGTTCCGCCCAGCCCGATCGACAAAAAGAACGCCACCAGAAACAAGTCCTTGAAGCCGAGCAGCCGGTCTGCCATCTCCGGGGATCGAGCGTTGCCGGCCAGGAGGATTCCGATGAGCAGAGCGCCGAGATCGGGCTTGATGCCTGCGAGCTCAAAGATCCCGGCACCGACGCCGAGCGCAGCAGCGAACCCGAACAGCACGAGGAGCTCGCCGTGGTCGCTACGGGCCAGCAGCCATCCGAGGAGGGGACGGAGCGCGATCAGCGCGGGCAACGCCAGGATGGCCCACCCCGACATTCCCCCGGGCTCGACCGCAACCAGGAATGCGACGGCGAACACGTCCTGGAGGACCAGGACGCCTACTGCGACACGGCCGGCCAGCGAGGCGGTCTCGTTTGTTCGCTCGAGCGCCTTGACGGCGAAGACTGTCGAGCAGAAGGAGAACGCAAAGCCGGCGACGGCCGCCGACTTCAAATCCAGTTCGGCGGCGAGGGGTACGCCGAGTGCACCCAATCCGAGCAAAAGGAGGGCAAACGCGACGGTGCCGATGGCGGCAAACGCGGTTGTCGTAACCCACACCTCCGGACGGGCAAGGGTGCGGGGCCGGAGCTTCAACCCGATCCCGAACAACAGCAGGAGAACCCCGAGATCGGCGATCCATTCGATGGTCTCGGTCGACTCGAACCCGAATGCGTAGAGACCGAAGCCTGCCGCCAGATAGCCGACGAGCGGCGGAAGCCCTATGCCCTTTGCTCCGAAGCCGAGTACGAAGGCAACGATGAGGGGAGCGGCTTCTTCCATGGCGATACGTTATCGCCCCGACGACAACTTCAGCAGCGAAATGGGAGGTGATGGGTGGCCTATCTGAGCGTCACCCTCTGAGGGCCGCCGCTACCTCGAATCTGACTTGGAAGTCGCGGTCGTCGGCCAGTGCTGTAACGGCCGCTGCGCTCGTGGAGAGGCCGAGCTCTGAGATTCCTTTGACTGCTTTCCAGCGGATCCAGTCGTCTTCGTCTGCCAGCGCCTGTTCCAGGAGGTTGCGCGCTTGCTCGGACTCCAGGTCGACGGCGACGTCGATCACCGTTCGCCGAACGATGCGGGACGGATCCGAGTAGGCGGAGCGAAGTGTGGCCATGGCAAAGCCCTCGTCGGCGGACTGAGCGAGTGTGGCCACCGCCATCCGTCGCTGTCGAGGGTCGTCGCTTGCGGCGGCGGTCTCCAGAGTGGCCCGGCTCGCGGGGTCGTCGGGATCGAGCAAGTGGAGTGCGCCACCGGTCTGTCCGGCTACGAGCTCGTCCCGGGTCGGGCCGTCCAGGTCTGCCACGATCCGCTCCGGGGTCCAGAAGAGCTCCGTCACCGTGGCCACGAGGTCGTCGAGGCGGTCCTTCCACATGGCGGCCCGTCGCAGTCCGATGGCAACGAAATCCCCTGCCACGAGTACGTCGGTGATGTCGGCATCTTCGAGCAGCGTGGCCACCCGCTCGTCGTCCAGGTCGTCGCCCCGTCGGAACCACACTCCCGGCGCCGGGTCCCCGCCGATGACGAACCGCACGTGGCGAGGATTGGGCGTTGCTTCTGGCTGGACGGGGCCCGAGAACACCCGGTCGAAGATCGACGCTTCGTCGTCGCTGCCTCCGGTCGCCCAGAGCCGATAGGTTCCCTGGTCGAATCCGTGTAGCAGCGTCAAGCCGGCACCGAGGTCGTGTTCAAACCACCCGACCGGTTCGTCGACGTTGCGCCGGAGGAACATGTCGAGGCGTTCTGCGTCCTCTGCGCTCCAGGGCTGAGCCGAGAAGAACTTCTTGAGAAGGTTCTTGACTGCCACGAGGTCCGAGAACTCGAGGTGGGAGTAAAGGTCGTCGGTGAGATGGTTGCTGGCGACGGCGACGAGCTCGGCGGCGGCTACCCGCCGGCGAGCGTCGTCCAGGTCGGAGGGAGGGCTCTGCATGCCCCGATGGTACGGCGCTACCCGGCTCGTTCCTGGATGGCCTCCAAAGGCACGACCTCGTCGGCCGTCAATCGTGGGAGCGCGAAGGCGGCTGCGGCCGAGACGACCCACACGACGGCGTCGATCGGATACACCCGCAGCCAGCCGAACGTGACCGACCACATGGCAGCGGGGGAGAGGAACATCGGCAGGGAGCGATTGCGTCCGTTTTCCACCAGTTCGGTCACGACGCTGTGGCGGACGACGAAGTATTGAACGATCACCAGACCGATGACCGTCATGACAAGCGCCAGGATCTGCACCGGTCTGCCCCGCCGCGGTTCGATTCGCGGAGCGGCACCGGCGAGGAGGCCGACGAGGATCGCTGGATAGGCGCGCTCCAGGTCGGCGGCAATGGCGATGAGCACCCACAACACAGCGCCAAGGACGGCGCCGAGCACGCTGAGAAGGGCGGCTCGAACCGGAAACGCGGGGGTCATGGGTAAGAGACGTCCCAACCGGCCTCCGGCTTGAGGATTTCCCGGTTTGACAGGTATCGAACATATGTTCGATAATGGCCATTCATGACCCGCTACGCCGAGCTCCATTGCCATACCAATTTCTCGTTTCTCGATGGGGCTTCCTGGCCGGCCGAACTGGTAGAGCGGGCCGTTGAGCTCGGCTACTCAGCGCTGGCGGTGACCGATCACGACGGGTTCTACGGTGCCGTCCAGTTCAACGAAGCGGCTCGCGAGGCCGGCCTGCCGGCGGTATACGGGGCAGAGATCGGACTCCCGCTCGGCCGCGATCCCGATGAGGAGGTCGATCTCGACCCGATTCCCGGGCCGGGTGACAACCCGGAGCTGGCGCAAAGTCCCAACAAGAAGCAGCGCGGGCGGATCCGCCAGATGCACGGATCGAAGCCGGTCGATTCCGATCCGACCGATCATCTCGTGCTGCTGTCCGGGTCACCGGCCGGCTATGCCGCCCTCGGGGAGCTCATCACCCGTGCTCAGTTCCGCGGCGAGAAGGATCGGCCGGTCTATGCCTGGGATGACCTGGCGGTGGCGGCTCGCCGGGGTGAACTGGTGGCGCTCACCGGGTGCCACCAGGGAGCGGTGCCCCGGGCAGCCGGGATGGGCGACGCGGTCGGGGTGCGGAGAGAACTGGGCCGGTTGCGCGATGTGTTCGGCGATCGGCTCTACGCCGAGCTGTGGGATCACGCCATGCCCGAGGACGATCCTCGCAACGAATTGGTGGCCGAGGTGGCCGGTCAACTGCGAATTCCGGTGGTTGCCACCAACAACGTCCACTATCACACCCGTGACCGGGTCGACCTGTCCGAAGTGCTCGCCGCCATCGGCGGCCGGCGGGACCTCGATACCGCCGACGGGTTCCGGCCCGCCACCGACGAGCGATTTCTCAGATTGCCCCGTGACATGGCCCGCCGCTTTGCCCCGTTTCCCGGAGCGGTCGAGACGGCGGCGGAACTGGGAGCGGCCCTCGCCTTTGACCTGCGTCTCGTGGCCCCGCGCCTGCCCGACTTCCCGATGCCCGGCCATTTCCGAAGCGAGATGGAGTACCTGCGCCATCTCGTGTTCGAAGGGGCCCGCGATGTGTATCCGGACGGAGCCGGGGGAGTCGAACCCCGGGCGGCCACCCGTCTCGAGCACGAGTTGAAGATCATCGACGAGCTCGGGTTTCCCGGGTACTTCCTCATCGTCTGGGATCTCGTTGAGTTCGCTCGCTCCCGCGACATCTACTGCCAGATCCGGGGCTCCGGTGCCGACTCGGCAGTGTGCCGCTGCATCGGGCTCACCCGGGTCGATCCGATCCGGCTTCACCTGCCATTCGAACGCTTCCTGTCCGAGGAGCGAGGCCGCCCACCCGACATCGATGTCGACTTCGAGGCCGAACGACGCGAGGAGGTGATCCAGTACTGCTACCAGCGCTACGGGCGGGAGCGGGCCGCCATGGTGGCCAACGTCATCACCTACCGGGCCCGTTCGGTGCTGCAAGATGTCGGCAAGGCGTTCGGGCTCACCCAGGCCCAGGTGAACGGGCTCACCAAGTACCTCGACACCCGCGACCCGAAGTCGATCGCGACCCAGGTGGAGCTGCCGGCCGGCCTCACCGCCGATCTCATCTACGAGACCTGTCACCGGCTGGACGGGTTCCCCCGCCATCTCGGCATTCATTCCGGCGGAGTGGTCATTGCCGATCGGCCGCTCCACGAGGTCGTGCCGCTCGAGTGGGGGCGGATGGAGGATCGGTCGGTCCTCCAATGGGACAAGGAGTCGTGTGCCGCCATCGGGATCGTCAAGTTCGACCTGCTCGGGCTCGGCATGCTCAATGCCCTCCACCTCGCGGTTGACGTGATCGAGGAAACCCACAGTGTGGCGGTCGACCTCGCCACTATTCCCCAGGAGCCGGTCATCTACGAGATGCTGACCAAGGCCGACACCGTTGGAGTGTTCCAGGTGGAGTCCCGGGCGCAGATGGCGACGCTGCCGCGCATGAAGCCAAAAACGTTCTATGACCTGGCGATCGAGGTGGCCCTCATCCGTCCCGGTCCCATTCAGGGGCACTCGGTGCATCCGTTCTTGCAGCGGCGCAACGGGGAAGCCCCCGTTACCTACCCCCACCCGCTTGCCGAGCCCATCCTGGAGAAGACGCTCGGGGTTCCCGTGTTTCAGGAGCAGCTCATGGAACTGGCCAGGGTGTGTGCCGGGTTCAGCGGTGGCCAGACCGACCGGCTGCGGATGGCGATGTCTTCGAAGCGCAGTGTCGAGGCGATGGCCAAACTCCAGGACGAGCTGTACGAGGGGATGGCCGGCAACGGGATCACCGGGGCGGCCGCCGACGAGATCTGGGAGAAGCTGCAGGGGTTCGCCGCCTTCGGGTTTCCGGAGAGTCATTCGGTCAGCTTCGCCTACATCGTCTACGCCTCCTCCTGGCTCAAGTACCACTGGCCAACCGAGTTTCTGTGCGGGCTTCTCAACGCTCAGCCGATGGGCTTCTACACCCCCAACTCGCTCGTGCAGGACTCGCTTCGCCACGGCGTGATCGTGGAGGGTCCGGATGTCAACGTCTCGGAGTACGACTGCACCGTCGAACCGGCCGAAGCCGACCCGAGCGACATCGCGACCTACTACGGCATGCGCTACCGACGGGGGCGGGGCCCGGAAGGTGATCCGCTCCGTCCGGCGGTGGCGCTGCGGATGGGGCTGCGCTACGTCCGCAATCTGGGCGATGCCGAGGTCACCCGCATCGAGGCGGCCCGGCAGTTTGGTGGACGTTTTGCGGCGGTGGAGGACCTGGCGCAGCGAACCGGGCTTCCCCTCGATGCGCTGGAGAGCCTGGCCGCCGCCGGAGCGCTCGAGTCGCTTGGCGTGGGGAGGCGGGACGGCATGTGGGCGGCGGGAGCCGCCGCCGGGCTTGGACCCGATCGGCTGGCGCTCGCCCCGGGGGTGGAGGCACCTCCCTTGCCGGGCATGACCGAGCAGGAGGAGATGCAGGCCGATCTGTGGACGACCGGAGTCTCCTCCCGGCATCCGGTCGAGTTCGTTCGCGCACAGCTCGAGGAACAGGGGTGTCTGACGGTCTCGGCGGCACTCGGGCGGCAACGGCACGGCAAACGGGTGCGGGTGGGAGGAGTGGTTACCCACCGGCAGCGACCGGGCACGGCCAACGGGGTGATGTTCTTCAACCTGGAGGATGAGACCGGGCTCCTCAACGTGGTGGTGCTGCCGGCGGTATGGGATGCACAGCGAGACATCGCTCGCAAGGAGGTCGGCCTCATTATCGAGGGAATCCTCGAGTTCCGCGACGGGGTGACCAATCTCGTGGCCCGCCGGTTCCATCCGCTGGTAGTGGCGGAGGTCAAGAGCCGTGACTTCAGGTGATTCCTAGTTGATCAAGCGGATGGAAGCCGGACCGTGAAGGTTGCCCCCCGTCCCGGACCGCCGGAACTCGCTTCGACCTCTCCTCCGTGGGCGCGGGCCAAACTGCGGGCGATGGTCAAGCCGATTCCCGACCCACGCCGATCGGTGCCCGGCGCCCGATAGAACCGGTCGAAGATTCGCTCGAGGGCTTCCGGTGCAATCCCGCTTCCGGTGTCCGTGACCTCGATGCTCACCCACCCGTCCACCCTCTTCCCGATGACACTCACCCGGCCGCCCGGGGGTGTGTGGGTGAGGGCGTTACCGATCAGGTTGGTGAAGATCTGGGCGAGCCGATCCTCGTCGCCTCCGATCAAGAGGCCGTCCTCCCCGTCGGTGACGAGTTCGACCTGCTGATCCGAGAACTGCGGCTGCAAGCGTTCGGCCACGGTGGTGGCGATGAGATACGGATCGACAGGACCTCGTTCCAGGGTCAGGACACCCTCGTCGATGCGCGACAGAAGACCGAGATCGGCAACGACCCGCTTCAGGCGGGCCGCCTCGTCGGCCACCACCGAGAAGACCTGCTCGCCCGGCTCGAGCACTCCGTCGATGAGGCCCTCCATGTAGCCCTCGATGGTCGTCAAGGGGGTGCGAAGCTCGTGAGTGACGTCGGAAATGAGGCGGGCGCGGCGTTGCTCTGTGTTTTCGAGCGTGGCCGCGAGGGTGTTGACGTCCCGTGCCAGGGCGGCCAGCTCTTGCTCTGCCGGCACCGGAACCCGTTCGTCGTACTGGCCCCGCGCCAGTCGAATGGTGGTGTCGCGAACGAGTTCGATGGGCAGCATGATGCGGCGGGAGACGATGAGGGCCAGCAACGCCGCCACCAGGATTCCGATTGCGAATGCAACGAGCAGGGCGGTTTCGAGCGCCGATCGGAATGCCTCGTTGACCTCGTCGTCCGGCACCAACTCTGCCGTGTTGGGCGAGGCTGCCAGCACCGAGAGCACACCAGCGGTCGAGGCCGTGGGCGCCGCGTCTCGACCATGAGCATGGGTTGTTGTGTTGGTCGTTCCAGTCGAGCTCGGGGGAAGGCTCGTCGTTGGCCCCTGCAGGGTCGTGCCCGACCCCGTGGTGGTGCCCGATCGGTTGGTCGTTGTTGTGGTCGTTGTGCCAGATCTCGTGGTTGCGCCCGGCCCGGGCTGGCTCGATCCCGGGCCCTGTGTGGTCCCCGGCCCGGTTGTCGCGCTGGATCCGCTGGTCGGTCCCGGTCCGGGTGGCGTTCCCGGTGGCTGGGTCGAGCCCGGTCCTGCAGGGGTGGTCGTGCCGGGCGGTCCGCCCGAACCGGGGGTTAGCGTCGATGTCGAGGCGCCCGGTCCCACCGTCGAGCCCGTCGGGGCAAGCGTCGTCGTGGTGCGGCTGTCGATGTTTTCGAGGTTCTCCTGGAAGAAGGTCGGGGCGATCAATCGCGCCGTGGCAAACACCACACCGGCGCTGATCACGACGATCGCAAGATAGGAGAGGAACAGCCGGATGCTGAGCCGTCGGAGCACCGTCATTGTCGCTCCGCTACGAACTTGTACCCAACGCCTCGCACGGTACCGATGAAGCGGGGATTGCCGGCGTCGTCGTGCAGGAGCTTCCGGATGTGTCGGATGTGGGCGTCGACGACCCGTTCGTCGCCGAAGAAATCCCACCCCCAGACTCGCTCCAGCAGCTGCCGCCGGCTGAATACCCGGCCGGGGGCTGCTGCGAGCGCGGCGAGCAGATCGAATTCGAGCGCGCTGAGTTCCACGAACGAGTCGTCACAGGTGACCTCTCGCCGGGCGGCGTCGATCGTCAGGTGCTCGAAGCGGTGCTGGCCGTCCGTCTCGGTATCGTCCCGGAGGCGGTTGCGGCGCAACACGGCCTTGGCGCGAGCCACGAACTCCCGGGGGCTGAACGGCTTGGTGATGTAGTCGTCGGCGCCCACCGACAATCCGATCAGCTTGTCGGTCTCCTCGGCCCTGGCGGTCAGCATGATGACGTATACGTCCGATTTGGTGCGGAGCCGGCGCAGGACCTCGACACCGTCGATCCCGGGAAGCATGACATCGAGCACTACGAGGTCGGGCTGGGTGCGCTCGGCGACGTCCAGCGCCGTTTCGCCGTCGGCGGCTGTGAAGACGTCGTAGCCCTCAGCGGTGAGATAGGCCCCCACGAGCTGAAGAATGTTGGGCTCGTCGTCTACGACGAGGACGCGTTGCGTCCGCATACTTCGAAACGTACGAGACATGGCAGGTCCGTCGTAGAGGAGAAAGCCTCAGGAGGCGGCGGCCC
>SHLN01000004.1 GCA_004283105.1 Acidimicrobiia bacterium | reverse complement strand
TCCCGATCATGAAGTACATCGGGAGCAGCACGAGCTCGAAGAAGATGAAGAACAGGACGAGATCCTGGGCCACGAAGGTGCCTGCCATGCCGGTGGCAAGGAAGAGGATGAGGATGAGGAACCCCTTCGGGTTGTGCGGTTCGGGCCAGTGATCCCATGAGTAGATAATGGACAACACAACGACGGCGGCCGAGAGCACCAGAAGCGGCAGGCTGATGCCGTCGATACCGATCTCGTAGTCCGCCCCGATGGCGGGAATCCAATCGAGCTTGGTCCCGAACTGGAGCGCGCCGGCGTTTCCGAAGTCGAACCGGAATGCCGCAACCACTGCAAAGAACAAGGAAACCAGGGCAGTGAGGAGAGCGAGCCACTTGGCAGTCTCCTCGTCCTTCTTGGGCACGGCAAGCAGCGCCAGGGCACCGACCAGTGGTGTGAACACCACCAGGCTGAGTCCCCAGCCGTTATCAAACCACTCCATACCGCTCTCCTCCTATGTGATGCTGATCCAGAAACCGACGACGAGCACGAGGGCACCGCCGAAGAGGGCAACCGCATACTGCTGCACCTTCCCGGTCTGGATGTAGCGCAGTTTGCTGCCCAGGTAGCCGGTGCCGGCCCCTGCTTCGTTGATTGCCAGGTCGATCCCCCGCTGGTCGAGGCCGCTGTAGACGAAGCGGCCTAGACCCCGGGTGAACGCCCCGACGATGTTGACGACGAAATCGATGATGTAGCTATTGGTCCAGTTGATGAAGCGAGCCACCGGGCCCTTGATGGGGTTGACGATGCCGTTCATGTAGAGGTCGTCGATGTAGTACTTGTTCTCCAGTACGGGCCAGAGCACCGGGATGAACAGGCGATCGCGCTCCTCCTGGGTGGCGGCATCCTCGTAGTAGAGCCGGTAGCCGAGAGCGATCCCGAGCAGTCCGGCGGTGAGACCGGCGAAGAGGGCGAAGAAGTCGAAACTCGTCGCGTGCTCGCCGAGCAGTTCGGCGGAGACTCCTCGAGTAATGACGAGCTCGTAGAAGAAGTCGGTGATGCCGGGAACATTGAGGAACCCGAAGAGGAGGGCACCGACGGCCAACCCCATCATCGGAACCGTCATGATCGCCGGTGATTCGTGGGGATGACCGTGGCCCTTGTACTTGCCAAAGAAGGTCAACGACACCGCCCTGGTCATGTAGAGGGCGGTGATGAAGGCGGTCCCGACTCCGAGCCAGAAGACGATCGGGTGGCCGCCCTCGTTGAAGGCAGCCAGGATCTCGTCCTTGGAGAAGAACCCGGCAAAGAGCGGGATTCCGGCCAGGGCGAGCGAGCCGATGATGAACGTCCAGAACGTGCGGGGCATGTCTTTGCGCAGTCCACCCATGTCGGTCATGTTGTTCGAGTGGACGGCATGGATCACCGAGCCGGCGCCGAGGAAGAGCAGGCTCTTGAAGAACGCGTGAGTGAACAGGTGGAACAGGCCGGCTGTATAGGCACCGGCGCCGAGGGCGGCCACCATGTAGCCGAGCTGGCTGAGCGTCGAATAGGCGAGCACCCGCTTGATGTCGTTCTGAACGATGGCGAGCAGTCCGGCGATCACCAGGGTGATCGCTCCGATGATGAGCACGAGGTCGAGCGCCTCATGGGCCATCTCTTCGAACAGCGGGAACATGCGAGCCGTCAGATACACACCGGCGGTGACCATGGTGGCGGCGTGCATGAGGGCGGAAACCGGGGTCGGTCCTGCCATGGCGTCCGGCAGCCACACGTGGAACGGGAACTGGGCGCTCTTGCCCATCGCACCAATGAAGAGGAGAACGGCGATGACGACGGCAACATCGTCGAGGGCGGCGTCGGATTCGACGACACGTTCCATGATGGTCGAGATCGTGAAGGATCCGACCGTGATGGCGGCGATGATGATGCCGATCATGAGCCCGATGTCGGCGATCTTGTTGACGATGAAGGCCTTCATACCGGCCGACGAGTTCTCCTTCTGCTCCCAGTAGTGCCCGATGAGCAGGTACGAGGACACGCCCACGAGCTCCCAGCCGATGAGGAGCTGGATGAGGTTGGCGGCAGATACGAGCATGAGCATCGCTCCGGCAAAGAGCGTGAAGCTGGCGAAGAAGGCGGTCGGGCGGACATCGCCCTCGAGATAGCCAACGGCGTAGACGAAACACGCGGTAGAGACGACGCCGACCGTGAAGAACATCATGATGGAGAGGCCGTCTACCACCCAGGCCCATTCGATCTCGAAGCTGCCGAACTCACCGATCTTGAGGGCGCCCTCGTAGACGATCCCGTCCCCCAGCGTGGTGGCAAACAACAGGATGGTGCCGTAGACGGCGACGAACCCGACGGCGGCCACCGCCAGCTCGGCGCCGTGACGGGGCATCCTCTTTCCGAACAAGGTGATGGCAAGCGTGGCGATGAAGGGAACGAGCACGATGAGCCAGGCGCCCGCCGCCAGGACTCCTCCGTCGCTGCGCTCGACGGCCTCGCCACCGGCGGCAAGGATCGAAGGCCCGGCGAGGAGTGCAGCCGTCACCACTTCAGGACATCCAGTTCGTCTATGTTGGCCGAAGCCCGGTTCCGGAAGATGAGCAGGACGATCGCGAGGCCGATCCCGACTTCGGCGGCTGCCACCGTGATGATGAACAGAGCGAAGACCTGGCCCCCGGCAGCCGAGTCGGCGAAGTAGCGGCCGAACGCAACGAAGTTGATGTTGACCGCCGCCAGCATGAGCTCGACCGACAGCAGCACCAGCACCGCATTGCGGCGCACCAGCACGCCATAGATCCCGATGGAGAACAGGGCGGCAGAGAGGACGAGGAACTGGGCGATCGTCATGACTCGGGGTCCTTGCGGGCGAGAACGATGCCGCCGATGAGGGCGGCGAGCAGAACGAAGGAAACAACCTCGAACGGCACCACAAACCGTTCGAAGATGGTGGCGCCGATGTCCGAGGTCCGCACTGCCGACACGCCCTCGATCTCCTCGTCTCCAAAGAAGGCGACCGCCGACCCTGCCAGGACCGCAAACGTTGCGATTGCCACCGCAGCAGCCGGCCACCGGTTGTCATGATCGAGGGAGCGGGCTCGTCCGATCGGCACCCGCGTGATCATCACTCCGAACAGGAAGAGCACGATGATGGCGCCGATGTAGACCAGGACCAGCACACCGGCCACAAACTCAGCACCAAGCAAGATGAAGATGGCGGCCGAACCGCCCAGGGCACCAACGAGCATGAGGGCGGCGTGCATCACGTTGCGGCTGATGACCACGACGAGGGAGGCCGCCACCATGAACAACGCGATGATGAGGAAGAACCAGTTCTGGGCGACGCTCAGGTCCATGAGTACTCCACGTCTACGTCTCCAATGCCGGTGGGTCCGGGACGGTGGAAAGCCAGTCGGTCAGCCGGTCCTTGTCGTGGAGCATGGCTGAGATCTTCATCTCGGAGTACTCGTACTCCGGACTCCAGAAGAGCGCATCGAATGGGCACACCTCGACACAGATACCGCAATACATGCAGAGGGCGTAGTCGATGTCGAACCGGTCGAGGGTGGCCCTGGCCCGGACCCGGCCGCCTTCCTTGGCCGGAGGCTGCTCCTCCTTGTGTCCTTCGATGTAGATACACCAGTCGGGGCATTCCCGGGCACACAGCATGCACACCGTACAGGCGTCGGTGTCGAGAGCGATGACGCCCCGCGCCCGCGGGACCGGGATCTCTTTCTCGTCCGGGTACATGACGGTGGGTGGCTTCTTGAACAGGGTCTTGAGTGTGACCCACATCCCCTTGAGAAGGCCCTGGCCGCGGGACTGCATCAGAAGACCACCTTGAAGATCGCCGTCACCATGATGTTGACGAGTGAGATCGGGATGAGCCACTTCCACGCCAGGGTTTGCAGTTGATCCTCCCGCATCCGGGGCCATGACCACCGGATCCAGATCATGAGGAAGGCAAGGATGCCGACCTTGGCCGCCAGCACGAAGGGGCCGAAGACCGTGGGATCGAGGCCCCAGAATCCATAGCCACCCAGGAACAAGGTCGACGCAATAGCCGACACGGCGACGATTCCGGCGTACTCGGCGAGGAAGAAGACGGCGAACCGGAAACCCGAGTACTCGGTGAGGTATCCCATGACGAGCTCAGATTCGGCGAGTGGAAGGTCGAAGGGTGTGCGGTTGAGTTCGGCCAGGCTGGCGATGAAGAAGATCACGAATCCCACTACCTGACCGCCGATGAGGAACGGTACTCCCATTTCTATCTGTGCCTCGACGATTCCCACCATCGAAAGGGTGCCTGCCTGAATGACCACTCCGATGACGGCCAGCACCAGCGGCAGCTCGTAGGCGATGATCTGGGCAGCCGCTCGCAACCCACCGATCAAGGAATACTTGTTGCCCGACGACCATCCGGCCATGAGCACACCGAGCGTCGAGAGGGAAGAGATCGCCAGGGCAAAGAAGATCCCGAGGTCGAGATCCACCGCGATGAGATCGGGACTGAAAGGGATGATGACGAATAGCGCCAGCGTCGAGACCATCAACAGGTACGGGGCGATTTTGTAGACCTGGGTGTCGGAAGCCGCCGGCACGAGGTCTTCCTTCTGGAAGAACTTGAGCCCGTCTGCCATCGGCTGCGCCCAACCCCAGCGACCGCCGGCGTAGTAGGGGCCGACCCGGCTCTGCATGTGTGCCCCGATCTTCAGCTCCCCGAGGATCACGGGCAACAACCCGCCGAGCATCACGCCGGTCACCGCCAGAATCTTGATGACCAGCAGCACATAGAAGTTGATCTCAACGGCAACGAAGGTCGTCACTTCGTGACCTCCTTCGTTGAGCAGTGGGCTATGAGCGATGAGCTATGAGCCAGAACGGCCCTCTTGCTCATGGCCCACAGCCCGCAGCTCGCAGCTCTCATCGGTCCACATCTCCCAGGACGAAGTCGAGGCTTCCGAGCAGGGCGATGATGTCGGGGACGAGAAGGCCTTTGAGGGCCCACGGGAGGATGGAAAGGTTCGAGAACGAAGGGGTTCGGATCTTGAGCCGATACGGGATGCGGCCGCCCTCGGACACGATGTAGTAGCCCATTTCGCCCTTCGGGTTCTCGGCCCGAACGTACGTCTCACCTTTGGGGACCTTGATGACCCGCGGGACCTTGGCTTGCAGCGGCCCGGAGGGGATATCGTCGATCGCCTGGCCGATGATGCGGGCCGCCTGCCGCACCTCCTGTAGCCGTACGTCGAAGCGATCAAAACAGTCGCCGTTCTCGCCGATGGCAACATCGAAGTCGTACTTGTCGTACGGCAGATAGTCCTCGTGCTTGCGGAGGTCGAAGGCAACCCCGGAGGCACGGAGGTTCGGCCCCGAGACTCCGTACGCGAGCGCCAGGTCGGGCGGCACGATCGCTACCCCCTTGGTCCGGGCGTGGAAGATCTCATTCCCGGTGACGAGGGAATCGAGGTCGTCACAAATGGCCATCACCTTTTCCATGGCGAGGCGCGTCTCGGCCAGGAATCCCTTCGGCAGGTCCTGAAGAACCTTCTTCTGGGTGCTCCCGCCTCCGGCGGCCGGCTTGACGCCTCCGATGCGATTGAAGTTGGGATGGAACCGCCCACCGGTGACTCCCTCAATGAGCTCCAGAACATGTTCCCGTTCCCGAAGCGCGTGCATGAGCGGTGTAGACGCTCCCAGCTCGAGGGGATAGGAGGAGAGGAAAACGAGGTGGTTCGAGATACGGGCGAGCTCGGTGAGGATGAGCCGGATCGATTGGGCCCGCTCGGGCACTTCAATCTCCATGAGGCGCTCCACCGCCACGATGAGCGGTATCTCGTTGGCAAAGCCCGACACCCAGTCGATCCGATTGACCAGAGCGGTTATCTGCGGGTAGGTCCGTACTTCGGAGAGCTTCTCGTAGCCGCGGTGCATGTAGCCGATGACCGGTTCTACGTTGACAATGCGCTCGCCATCCAACTCGGCCACCAATCGAAGCACACCGTGTGTCGAGGGATGCTGCGGCCCGATGTTGATAGTCATCCCCGGCGTCTGCAGTTCAACAGAAACGGCTACCTCGGAAACATGCGCCGCCGCCCGGGGATCAAGTGTTTGGCTCATTGGGCATCCCCTTCGGGGCTGCCGCTGCCCGCTGCCCGCTCCCCGCTACCCGCTTCAACCTCGGAGCTGGCGGCTGGTTGCTGATTGCTCGCCTCGTCCTCCGAGGAGCCTGCCTGCTCCGCCTCAGGGTTCTCCGTACTTGGCATGTCTTCGACGTCCACCATGCCCGGCCAGGGCTTGATCTCCCGGCTCACCAGCGGGTACGTCTTGCGGAGCGGATGGCCTTCGAACTCGTCGGTCAGGTAGAGCCGGTTGAGATTTGGGTGGCCCTCGAACTCGATGCCGAACATCTCGGCTGCTTCGCGCTCGTGCCAATTGGCGCCACCGAACAGGTCGACCAGCGTCGGGATCCGGGCGTCGTTCTTGGGAACGTCCGTCGACAAGGTGACCGAATCGTTGTTTCGTCCGCTCGAAAGGCGGACCAGGATTTCGTAACGCTCCTCAACGGTCTCGTCGAGCGGCTCACCGACCGCGACGTCATTGCTCCAATCGATAGCCGACAGGAACGAGAAAAAGGCGAGGTCCGCCCCATCACGCGCGGCCTCGACGGCTTCGAACCATTGCGAGCGATCAACGCGCACCTTGGCGTTGCCGAAATCGGCCGACCAGGACTCGGAGCCCACCAGCTCGGCCACCCGGGCTGCCAGCTCGGCCACTTCGGACCGGCTGTCGCCAGCGTCCACGGCGGATTCTGGCTCGTCAGGCGGGTTGGTGGTCACGCTGATTCCACTTCTCACGCACGTCCTCGTTCGTGATCTTCTGCTGCAACAAGACAATGCCCTCCATGAGCGCCTCAGGCCGCGGTGGGCACCCGGGCACATACACGTCGACCGGAATGATCTGATCGACACCCTTGGTCACCGAGTAGGAGTCCCAATAGGGACCGCCGCAGTTGGCACAGGATCCCATGGAGATGACGTACTTGGGGTGCGGCATCTGGTCGTAGAGACGACGCACCGCCGGAGACATCTTGTCGGTCACCGTACCGGCCACCACCATCAAGTCCGACTGACGCGGAGAGGCGGGCAGCGGGATGATGCCGAAACGCATGAAGTCGTAGCGGGGCCCGGAGGCCGCCATCATTTCGATGGCGCAGCAAGCCAACCCGAACTGGAACATGTACAGCGAGTACTTGCGAGACCAGTTGAGCAGCCAGGAGATGGGCTTGGGAGCTCCGAAACGCTCGATTACTCCCACTTCAGGACCCCCTTGCGAACCGCGTAGAGCAAACCCATGAGGAGAATGCCGATGAAGATGAACATCTCCCAGAGCCCGAACGCCCCCAACGACTCGATCTCGAGCGCCCATGGAAAGATGAACACCGCCTCGACGTCGAAGATGAGAAACAGCAGGGCGAACACGTAGTAGCGAATGTGGGTTTGGCTGTATCCCCCGCCGACGGGGTCGATGCCCGACTCGTACGTCTCGAGCTTGGCCGGCGTCGGATTGCTCGGACGAATGAGCGCGGCCAAACCGATCAGGAGGGCAACGAGGATGGCTCCGAAAGCGCCGAAGGCGAGGACGGTCAGATATTGGTCAAAGTACTCCGACAACAACTCTCCTCGGCCTGCCAGGCGGGTGAACTGCGAGGAGTATAGGCAGCCGGGTACTGCCGCAAAAGCTCACTCGCGAACGAGCCCGTTGCAGGTTTTCCACGTGTAGCCACCCTCCGTGAACACGGCTACGCTGTTGAGTGGTGACGGCCGGGCGGAGTCAACCCCGGGATGCGCCGAGACAACCATCCGGTGGCGGCAGGGCGGCCGAACCGGGTGAACACCGCCGAGAAAGCTGGAAACTCAATGTCAACACTGCCATCTGATCAGAACGCGTCGGGACGCGACCTGGGCACCGATGAACTGGCGCTCCTGAAGTCGGTCATCGAGAGCGGCACGCTCACTTCCACAAAGGGCGAGACGGTCAAGAACCTCGAGCTCGAGTTTGCTCAGATGCTCGGTTCTCCGCATGCAGTCGCCTGCAGCTCCGGCAGCGCGGCCGTTCACATCGCCGTCGCCGCCCTCGACCTGGAACCGGGCGATGAGGTGATCACCACGCCGGTGACGGACATGGGCGCCCTTGCCCCCATCCTGTTCCAGGGTCTGATCCCCGTGTTCGCCGACACCGACCCGGCCACTCTCAATGTGACGGCCGAGACGATCGCCGCCCGGATCACCGCCCGAACCAGAGCCATCATCGTCACCCATCTGTTCGGGTGCCCGGCCGACATGGGGCCGATCATGGACCTGGCCGCCCGGCACGGCCTGCCGGTCATCGAAGACGCCGCCCAGGCGTTCCTCGCCGAGAGCCAGGGTGCGATGGTGGGAACCGTCGGAGCCATCGGCTGCTTCAGCTTCCAACAGGGAAAGCACATGACGAGCGGCGAGGGGGGCATTGTGGTCACCGCCGACCCAGCCCTCGCCCGCCGGATGCGGCTGTTCGTGAACAAGGCGTGGGGCTACGGCGACCCGGCGCCCGACCACTACTTCCTCGCCCTCAACTACCGGCTGACCGAGCTGCAGGGCGCCGTGGCCCTGGCCCAGCTCCGGAAGCTGCCGTCGGCGGTGAAGCGGCGTCGGGCAATGGCGGAGCGCCTCACCAGCCGGATCAGCGGGCTCGATGGGCTCGAATTGCCCTCAGCTCCCGACGGAGGCGACCACAGCTATTGGCGGTATCCGCTGTGGGTGGACCCTGCCGCCATCGAAGGCGGCGTCGACTACCTCGCCGGCGCACTGCGAGAGCTCGATATCCCGGCCGCCCCGCGATATATCCAGAAACCGGCGTTCGAGACCGAGGTCTTCCGGGACCAGAACACCTTCGGCTCCAGCTCGTGGCCGTTCACGCTGGCAGCCCCGGAAGCCGTCGACTACTCACCGGCCAGGTTCCCGGGCACCTATGCCGGCCTTGATCGGGTGCTCGTGCTCCCTTTCAACGAGGGATTCACCGAATCTCACGTCGACTACATCGCCGACGGATTCCGGAAGGCGGTGGAGGCACAATGACCGGGCCTTTGTCGGTTGCCCTCGTTGGAGCCGGTGGTATCGGGGGGACCTATGCGGACGTGTTCGACAACCTCGACGATCGGCTGGCCGTCGTGTGCGATCTCGATCCCGAGATCGGGGTGCCGGTTGCCCAGGCGACCAGCGCCACCTTCACCGACGACTACCGGCTCGTCTCCGACGTCGACGCCGTGATCGTGGCGACCCCGCCGGCCACCCATCCAGAGATCGCACTCCACTTTCTCCGCTCTGGAATCCCGGTGCTGTGCGAGAAGCCGCTCGCTATTGATGTCTCTTCTGCGCAGGCGATGGCTGAGGAGTCGCGTCGGAGCGGCGTTGCGCTCACCATGGCCTCAAAGTTCCGGTACGTGCCCGACATCACCGCCGCCCGGCATCTCGTCGAGGGGGGGACGATCGGCGAGATCATCCTGTACGAGAACACGTTCGCGTCGCACGTCGACATGAGCCAGCGATGGAACTCCGTGTCCGAGATCTCCGGAGGTGGCGTCCTCATCGACAACGGGACCCACAGCCTCGACATCGCCCGCTATCTGCTCGGGCCCATCGCCCAGGTCCTGGCGGTCGAAGGCAAGCGAGTCCAGAGCGTCGACGTAGAGGACACGGCCCGGATCTTCTTCACGACCGAAGCCGGCGTGAGTGGAACGATCGACCTTTCGTGGAGCGTAAACAAGGAGCGGGACAGCTTCATCGAGATCTACGGTTCGGAGGGAACCATCCTCGTGGGTTGGCGTCGATCCGCCTATCGGACTGCCGCCTCCGATGAATGGGTGCAATTTGGAGACGGGTACAACAAAATGGAGGCTATGTCCGCCCAGGTTGACAATTTCCTCCGCTCGTTGAGCGGCATCGAACCGCTCCTCATCGAAGCCGAGGACGGGATTGCGTCTGTGGCAGTGGTCGAGGCGGCCTACGCCTCACTCAACAGCCCACAGTGGATCCCGGTGCAAGGCGGATCGGATAGCGACCGAGTCGTCGCATGACCATCCACCCGACGGCCCTGATCGAGGATGGGGTTGAGATCGGCCCGGGAACATCGGTGTGGGACAACGTCCACGTGCGCGGCCCGGCCACCATCGGATCAGACTGCATCGTCGGTGAGAAGACCTACATCGCCTACGGCGTGATCATCGGGGATCGGGTCAAGATCAACGCGTTCGCCTACATCTGCACCGGGGTCACGATCGAGGACGGCGTGATGATCTCGGCCGGGACCACCTTCACGAACGACCGCTACCCGCGAGCCACCACGAGCGATCTCGCCACCCTCCGATCCTCCGATCCGGACGAGGACACGCTCGAGACGCTCGTGCGGGAGGGAGCCACCATCGGCGCGGCCGCCACGATCGGGCCGGGGATCGAGGTGGGGCGCTTTGCCATGATCGGCATGGGCTCGGTTGTCACCCGCAGCGTCCCCGACTTCGGGCTCGTGGTCGGAAACCCGGCTCGCCAAATCGGATCCGTGTGCCGATGCGGGGAGCCTCTGCCGGCCGGATCTGAGGTGCAGTGCGAACGGTGCGGCCTCGCCTACACGGTGACCAACGGAACCGTTCGGGAACGATGACCGATCGCTTTGGCATCGTCGGTGGCGGCGTGCTCGGGCTCGGCCTGGCACTCCGGCTGTCGGCGCTCGGCCACGAGGTGACGGTCATCGATCAAGCCGACGAAATCGGCGGACTGGCATCGGCCTGGCGCATCGGCGACGTGACGTGGGATCGCCACTATCACGTGACGCTGGCCACCGACGACCACCTCCTGGCTTTGCTCGAAGAGATCGGCCTCGCTGACGAGATCGAGTGGCACCACACACGCACGGGAGTCTTCGCGCAGGGGCGGCTCCACTCGGTATCCACGCCGCTCGAGCTGCTCCGGTTCCCGCCGCTGGGCCTCATCGACAAGGTCCGCCTGGCCGCCACCCTCGTCTATGCCGGACGGGTGCGGGATTGGCGGCGCCTCGAATCGGTCCCGGTGGCGACCTGGCTGCGACGCTGGTCCGGCCGGCGCACGTTCGACACGTTTTGGCGGCCGCTCCTGGAGTCAAAGCTGGGCGAGGCCTACCGGGATACATCGGCGGCATTCATTTGGGCGACCATCCAGCGGCTCACCGCCGCCCGGCGCCGTGGCATGACCGACGAGACGTTTGGCAATGTGACCGGCGGCTACGGGAGGGTCTTCGAACGGTTCCACCAGGTCCTGGTCGAGCGGGGGGTCGGCTTCCGGCTTGGATCGGTGGTGGAGCGGGTACGCCGGACCGGCGACGCCATTACGATCGGCCTGGCCGGTGGTGAGACGCTCGAGTTCGACAAGGTGGTCGTGACGGCTGCCTCCCCGATTGCCGCCCGGATGTGCGAAGGCCTCGAACCGGAGGAGACGGCCCGCCTGGAGGCGGTGCGATACCTCGGAATCGTGTGCCCGTCGGTTCTCGTTCGGAGTGAGCTCCCCGACTTCTATGTCACCAACATCACCGACCCCGGACTGCCCTTCACCGGAGTCATCAACATGGCGGCGCTGGTCGGTGACTTCGACGGCGCCTCCCTCGTGTATCTCCCCCGCTACGTCGACCCGTCCAGTCCCCTGTTCGAAGAGAGTGACGCCGCCATCGAAGCCGACTTCCTCGCCGGTCTCCGTCGGGTCTTCCCCCAGGTGGCCGAATCAGACGTCATCGCCACCCGGACCTCCAGGGTACGGGCCGTCATGGCGGTCCCGGCGCTGAATTACTCCGACCGGGTGCCGACCATCGAAACGTCGGTGCCGGGCCTCTACCTGGCCAGCTCGGCCAACATCATCAACGGGACACTCAACGTGAACGAGACGCTGCAACTGGCCGACCGGGCGCTGGAGCTGATGACATGAACGCCAGCCTGTCGCTGGATCTCGACAACCTCTGGTCATACCTGAAGACGCACGGTGATGCCGCCTGGGTCGACTATCCCTCCTACCTCGATCTCGTCGTTCCCCACATCCTCGAACTGGCGGCGAATTCCTCCACCACCATCTCGGTCTTCGTCGTCGGACAGGATGCCGCCTTCGAGCAGAACCGGGAGCTGCTCTCCTCGCTCAGCGCCGCCGGCCACGAGATCGGCAACCACTCCTTCCGCCACGAGCCCTGGATAAACACCTACTCCGACGGGGAGGTCGCCGACGAGTTGAAGGCGGCGCACGATGCCATCGCCACGGCTACCGGGTTCGAACCCACCGGATTTCGGGGTCCGGGCTTCAGCGTTTCCGCCGCGGTCCTGCGCACCCTCGCCGGAATGGGCTACTCCTACGACGCCTCGACGCTGCCGACCTGGATCGGCCCGCTGGCGCGCCGCTATTACTTCCGCTCGACCAGCCTCTCCTCTGCCGAAGCCGAGAAACGATCCGCCCTGTTCGGGTCGGCACGGGACGCCCTCTTGCCGAACTCGCCATACGAATGGGATCTCGGGACCGGCCGACTGGCCGAGATTCCCGTGACCACCATGCCACTGGCACGGGTACCCATCCACGTCAGCTATCTCCTCTACCTGAGCAGGATCTCAGCTGCCGTTGCCGAGAGCTACCTACGCATCGCCCTCTGGCTGTGCGACCGCCGGGGAGTCGGGCCGTCGATCTTGCTCCACCCACTCGACCTGCTGGGGGGCGATGAGGTCCAGGCGCTCGAGTTCTTCCCCGGCATGGACATGCCGGGGAGCGTCAAGCGGGAACGGACCGCACGCTACGTCGAACTGCTGTCTGCCAGGTATCGGGTCGGCACCATGGCCGACCACCTCGCCGCCGTTACGCCCATCTCGGCAAGGCGCCGGCCATGACCCTTCGCCGCTGGCCGATCATCCTGTTCCTGCTCGTGGCGACGCTGGCCACCATCCGATTGGTCACGACCCTTGCCGAGCCGGGATCCGACGACGGTGGGTACGCCGACTTCCGGGACACGATCCACGCTCCTGTCGTAGCCATGCTGGACGGCGTCAACCCGTACGATGTTTCCGCCTACCGCGACTCGGATCCAGACATCGGCCAGGCCTTTCCGGTGTACTCCCCCCACCACCTTCTGCTCACTCTTCCCTTTGGCGTCCTTCCCCGCACCGCCGCCGGCGGGCTGTGGTGGGCGCTTAATGTCGTGCTCCTGGTGACCGTGTCCGGGTTCGTCATGAGCCGGGTCAAACCGGAGTGGGGATTGGCCGGGACCGCCGGGTTGGCTGCCGCCGCCTTGCTCTCCAATCCGGGCCGCTTCAACTTCCTGACCGGGCAGGCGACCCTCCCGCTCGTCCTCGGGACCTATGTTGCCTTCACCTCGCCCAACCGCTGGCTGGCGGGGGCGGGCACGGCGCTCGCACTCATCAAGCCCCAGGTCGGCATTCCGGTACTCATCCTCCTCGCCGCCGCCGGGCGGTGGCGTGTGGCCCTCGATGGCGCGTGGATGGCGGCGGCTGCGTCTGCACCCATCGTCCTGGCCCTCAGCATCATGGAAGGCAGCCCGGGCCAACTCATCAGCGCGGTTCGAGACAACCTCGACACGTCGCTCTCGGGCGACGAAGCCACCTCGTCGTTCCGCATTGACCTCCTCGGAGTCATCGGGCGGGAAACAGACCGGCAATTCGGCACCCTCGTGACCGCCCTCGTGTTTCTTGCCCTGATCGCGCTGGGGATATGGCTGCTTCGGCGCTGGGGTCGGGTGGACGCTGTCGCCCTGGCAGTGGTCAGCTTGACCACCCTCCTCGGGCTATTCCATCTTCCCTACGACGAGTTGCTCCTCATCTGGCCGATCGCCGCCCTCATCCTGGCCGGCGGTGGGCTCGGGCTTGGAGGCTGGCGGTGGTGGGCGGCCGGCTGGATGCTGGCAGCCGCGTTCAACCCGCTCACCGTGCGCTTTCTCCGGATCGGAAGAGGACTCGACACCATCACGTCCCTGTTTCTCATCCTCGCCCTGGTGGGTCTCACCGTAGGCATCGTCAGCAGAACCGGCCGGACGACCCCGGCGGCCTCGGCCTAGACGACCCCTGCCAACCGGGGAGGCGGCGCACTAGCTTTGGTGGTACCTAGGAAGGAAGCCAATGACCACAGCCAACGTCGCCGATTATGCGGCCCGCCTGTCGGTCGACTACCCCGACCGGGATCTCGACCGCCTCTCCACGTTCTTTCGGATCTTCTATTTGATCCCGATTGTCATCGTGGTCAGCGCGCTCGGCGGGATGCTCACGATCCCTGCCTTGCTGCTCATCGTGTTTCGGCAGAAGTACCCCCGGTGGTGGTTCGACTTCAATCTCGAGTTCACCCGGTTCAGCACCCGGATTTCTGCCTATGGAGCATTGATCTCGGACGAGTATCCCTCGACCACCGATGAGCAATATGTGCATCTCGAGCTCGACTATCCGGATGCCAAGGCGCTCAACCGATGGGCCCCGCTCTACAAGTGGTTCCTCGCCATCCCCCACTACCTGGTGCTGGCGGTGCTTGGGATCGCGGTCCTGCTCGCCCTCATCGTGGCGTGGTTCATCATCCTGTTCACCGGCCGGTACCCCGAAGGCATCTACGACTTCGTGGTCGGGGTCATGAGATGGAGCCTGCGCGTTCAGGCCTACGCAGTCTTGCTCATCACCGACGAATACCCGCCCTTCAGCCTCGGATAGGACGGACCGAGTGATTCGGTCTCCGGACTATGAGGGCGGCAGCCTCGTCAACCTCGTGGCCGAACTGGAAGCGCGGTTGGGGGGACGTCCGTTGCTGCCGACGCTCCACTCGCAGCTGGCAGAGGCCATCCCGGAAGGAGCAACATATGTACTCGTCTTGTTCGACGGCTTGGGCTTAGCCCAGCTGGACCATCCGGCCGCCCGGCTCAGAGAGGACAACGCCGGACATATCGATGCACCATTCCCGACCACGACGACTGTCAGTCTCGCCACCGTCTCTACCGGCCTCCCGCCGTCCCAGCACGGGTTGCTCGGGTACCAGTTGTGGATGCCGGAGGTCGAGCAGGTCGTCAACACCATCAAGTGGACCACGCTGTGGGGGGAGGCACTCGAGATCGACACTCCGGCGGTGCTACCGGGACCAAACCTGTGGGAACGGCTGACCCTCCTCGGCCGGGAGCCGATCACCGTGCAGCCGGGCCACTTCGCCGGCTCGCCTCTCTCGAAGGCGCTCTACCGGGGCTGCCGGTACGAACCGGTCTTCACCGTCGACGAGGTGGTCGCCGCCACGAGCGATCTCGCCGTCGAGCCGGGCCGGCTCATCTTCACGTATGTTCCGCATGTCGATTTCGCGGCGCACGTGCATGGGCAGGACTCGGATGAGTACGCCGACTCGCTGGGAGTTGCCTCGGCCATCTGGGACGGCATTGCCCGCCGTCTCCCCGCCGGGGCGGTGATGGTCGGGACCGCCGACCACGGCCACGTCGACTTCCCGGAAGCACAACGAGTTCGCATTCCAAAGGAGCTCGAGCAGGACCGCACGTTCTACGGAGACAGCCGCGTCATGTTCGTGCGCGGCGACGAGTCCCCCGCCTTCGCACCCCTGCCGGCCACGTGGATCCCGGTCGAGCAGATGATGGAGTGGTGGGGTCCCGGACCGCGACACGAATCGTTCTTCGATCGCGCCCCCGATGGAGTACTACTGGCCGACGACGACACCGTGCTCTTGCACAGCCACAGCGACAAGCGCCTCATCGGCCAACACGGCGGGCTGCTCGACGAGGAGCGCCAGGTTCCACTGCTGGTGGCGGGGGGCTAGACCGCTACCCGCGGCCCGCTACCCGCGGCCCGCTCAGAGACAATCGGTTCGAGCCGTTCGTTCGGCGGGAAGCCGGAAGCGGGTAGCGGGCAGCGAGCGTCGAGTAGCGAGTAGCGGCTCTACTTCGGCTCGCCGGGATCAGCAACGGCGGGCACTTCCAGTCCCAACAACTCCATCCGCGGTCCCGGCGCGACCACCGGTGCAGCCGGTGTGTCCTCGACGGGGGTTCCCTCCTCCTTGTTTCGCCATGTATCCCACAGGCTCATCGTCCAGGCGCCCATTCCCCAGATCACGATGAGCAGGAAGACGAGGAAGCCGGCAAGCGGGATGATTCGGAGGAGGCGCCATGCGAAGGCGGCCACCACGAACGAGCCCATCAGTCCGTACCGGTTTCGCGAGACCCTGCGACCGAGGGCGGCGAGGGCCGGGATGGCGCCGGCAAAGAGCCCGAACAGCCAGAGACCGAGGGCTAGCAACGCCACCGGGGCGAGGATGATCGTGAAGAGCGAGACGAACGCCGCCACCGGCACGCCGACGAACACGAGCAGGCCGAGACCGAACGTAGTGGCGGGCCTCGTCCAGGCCCGGTCCACGGCCCGCCCCGACAGGCGGGGGAAGAGGTGGAACAGGAGAATCCCGGTGAAGAGCAGCCCGATGAACCGGAGGATCTGGAACAACAGCCGGAGCGCTCTCACTGCCAGGTCGGTGGCGATTGGCTGCACTTCGGCGACGATGCCGAGGTCGGCATTCGCCGAGATATCGGTCCGGGCCGTCCACCCACGGATGTTCTGCCCAATCAAGCCCTGCCGCCAGCTGACCGCCGACCCCACCGAGGCCGTATCAGTAATAGTGAGCCGATGAATGCCCACGTCGATGTCCTCGGCCACCGCCCCGTCCACGTAGAGGCTCCACAACAGCTCGCCGCGCACCTCACCACCGACCGTCCCGGAGTGGCGGGCCGAGAGCCCCGCCAGCAGGACATCGCGGCCGACCGCACCTCTCACCTCGAGGCTGCGAGCGAACGAGAGGACATCGTCGCCGACCGAACCGTCAACATCGATGTCCCACCCGACGGCCCGTACGCTGCCGCCCACCTCGCCCGGCACCTCCACGCTCCACGCCAAACCATTCACATCCCCCTCGACGACGCCATTGATCACGAGGTTGCGCGTCGTCACGGTCAAATCGCCCTTGATGCGGCCATCAACAACAACCCGGCTGCCGGCCGCGAACAGATCCTCCTCGATCACGCGGCCCTCTTGCACTACCACCGTCCCGGACACCGAGATGGCACCAACCGGACCGGGCACGATGAAGGCGGCGAGGAATGACAAGCCGAGGACCGGAGTAAACAAGCTAAGACGTTTCACGCGAGCCTCAATCTAAGGCGCAGTGCGCTGTGCGCGATGCGCGATGCGCACCAAATTGGGACGGCACTCGCGTTCCTGATCCCTTCGCGCGGTAGCCAGGGTCTCGAGCAGTTGCCTGGTTCACAGCGCATGGCGCACCGCGCACCGCGCATCGCGCCTAGAACGGAAGGGCGTTCGTAACGACATCGAGCAGCGGGGCCGGGACGATTCCGAACGCAAGCGTTACGACGGCGACGCCGGTCAACGCCACCCGAACCGGGTCGCTCACCCTGATGTCTGGCGAGGTGGCGGCGGCCTCCTCGCTCTGTGGGTTCATGTACATGAGCACGATGACCCGCAAGTAGAAGAACAGGCCGGCCACCGAGGCCACTGCTCCAACCACGACCAGCCACAGGTATCCGGCATCGACCGCTTCCCGGAACACGTACAGCTTGGCAAGGAATCCGGCTGTGAGCGGAATGCCGCCCATCGAGAACATGAGGAGGGCGAGCGACCCGGCCAGCACCGGTGCTCGTTGAGCAAGACCGGCGTAGTCGGTCAGCGAGGACTTCGAAGCAGCGGGCCCTGAGACCACCGAAACGACGGCGAAGGCTCCGAGCACCTGGAAGGCATAGGTGACGACGTAGAACCACACATACGGAACGCCGTCGACGCCGGCGACCAGGCCGGTGAGGATGAACCCCGCGTGGGCCACCGATGAGTAGGCAAGCATCCGCTTGATATCGGACTGGGCGATGGCAAGCAGCGTTCCGACCACCACAGAGAGGGCCGCGATCACTCCTACCGCCGGGGCCCAGTCGGACAGGTACGGTCCGTAGCTCGTGACCGTGATGCGGGCGAGGGCCGCGAAGCCGGCCACCTTGGCGCCGGCGGTCATGAACCCGCTCACGCCGCTCGCCGCACCCTGGTACACGTCGGGAGCCCACATGTGAAACGGAGCGGCACTCACCTTGAAGGCCAACCCAACGATGAGCAGACCGATGCCGGCTAGGAGCGCGGCCGAGTCGAGGAGGACGTTGTCGGCCAGGAATTTGGCGGTGCCGTGCAGGGTGAGCGACCCGGTGGCGGCGTAGCTGAGGGCGACGCCATAGAGGAACACTGCCGACGCAAACGAACCGAGCAGGAAGTACTTGATCGAGGCCTCGTTCGAGGCGGCGCTGCCGCGGTTGAAGCCGGCGAGCACGTACAAGCTGATCGAGGCGACCTCGAGGGCAAGGAACAGCATGATGAAGTTGGCCGCCGCCGCCATGAGAACCATGCCGGTGAGAGCGAGCAACACGAGGGCCATGAATTCGGCCGCTCTCCGCCCTTGTTCGAGGATGAGCGGCCAGGCGACGAGGATGGCGACCGCCCCGAGAACGGTCAGGACAACGGCACCGAAGGCCGCAAAGGGGTCGAGGGCCAGCATGCCGCGGAACCAGATGTCTGGTTCGTCGGATGCCTTGATCCACTGCACCACGGCGAGGACAAAGCCCCCGAGCAGGGAGGCCCCGGCGATGACCCCCAACCACACGGTGCGGGGTTTCCAGGTGACTTCCACGAGAAGCAGCGCGACGACACCGAGGGTGAGGGCGACGATCGGGCCAATGGCGAGATACGAAATCTCGGTCATCGGTTCACCTCCTCATCAGCGATGTCGTCGATACGAAGCGGCGATTCGAAGTCGGTGCGCTCCTCGAGCCGATCGAGTACCCGCTCGACGGCCGGTTCGATGCGCTCGAGCACCGGCTTCGGGTAGACGCCGAGGGCGATGATGAGCGCCACCATCGGTACGAGGATCGAGACCTCCCGCAGGCCGATGTCGGTCAGCGCCCGGTTCTCTTCCTTGTCCGGCTCGCCGGTGAAGACCCGCTCGTACGCCCAGAGCAGGTAGACGGCGGCAAGCAGAACACCGAACGCGGCGATGATCGTAAGGGCCGGGTGACGGGTGTAGCTGCCGAGCAAGATGAGGAACTCGCCGACGAACCCGTTGAGACCCGGCAATCCCGCCGAGGCGAAGGCGGTGAAGAGGAAGAACCCGGCGAACCACGGCATGACCTTCTGGAGGCCGCCGTAGGCGGAGATGTCCCGGGTGTGGCGCCGTTCGTAGATCATCCCGACCAGCAGGAACAAGGCGCCGGTGGTGAGCCCATGGTTGACCATCTGAATGACTCCGCCCGACAGGCCCTGTGAGGTGAGGGCAAAGATGCCGAGCACCACAAACCCGAGGTGACTGACCGACGAGTAGGCGACGAGCCGTTTCAGATCCGGCTGGACAATGGCAACGGCCGCGCCGTAGATGATCCCCACGACGGCGAGAGCCGCCAGGAAGCCGGCCAGCTGCACGGTGGCCTCGGGAAACAGGTTCAGGTTGAACCGGAGGAATCCGTAGGTGCCCATCTTCAGAAGAACGCCGGCCAGGACGACCGAGCCGGCCGTCGGCGCCTCGGTATGGGCGTCCGGCAGCCAGGTATGGAACGGGAACAGCGGGACCTTGATGGCAAAGGCAATCCCAAAGGCACCGAACAGCCAGTACTGGGCGGTACGAGAGATGTCGAGATCGAGCAGCTCGAGGTAGTTGAACGTCGGGCTGCCGAACTGATCGTTGGCCTGGGCGGAAAGGAAGATGATCCCGACCAGCAGGAAGGCCGAGCCGAGGGCCGTATAGAGGAAGAACTTGAGGGCCGCTTCCAGACGACGTTCCCCGCCCCACAGTCCGATGAGGAAGTACATCGGGACGAGCAGCACCTCGAAGAACACAAAGAACAGAATCAGGTCGAGGCTCAGGAACACTCCGATGAGCGCCCCCTCCAACAACAGGAGCGTTGCCATGAACTCCTTGCGCCGATGCTCGATGTGGACCGAGGCAACGATGCCAATCGGGAAGAGAAAGGCGGTCAGCGCCACGAGGAACACGCTGATGCCGTCGACGCCCAGGTGATAGTCGATGCCGAGGTCCGACCAAATGGCCGCCTTCTCGACGAACTGGAAGCCGGCATCGGCTGAGTCGAAGTCCACAACGAGGAATCCGGCCAGGCCGAGGGTGAGAACGCTGAGGGCGAACGCGATCGGAACGACCAGTTCCGGCCTGCGTCGCGGCAAGCCGATGACCACGGCGGCCCCGGCTACCGGCAGCCAGATGAGGAGCGAGAGGATGTTGAGATCCATCAGCCCACCCCTCGCGTCACGAACCAGAGCAGCAAGCCGACGACACCGGCAAACGTGACGGCGGCGTAGTTGCGGGTGAAGCCTGTCTGAATGGGCCGCAACCACCCGCCGATGCGGCGCACCCCCCCGCCGACGGCTCGTACCGACCCGTCGATGATCTCGCTATCGAGCACGAAGGCGGTCCAGGCCGCCACCAGTTTGCCCGGCAAAACGATGAGGTTCCCGATGATGTCATCGACGTAGTAGGCATTCCCCACCCACCGCCAGACGCCGGTGCGGCGCGGCATGACCGGAGCGATATCGAAGGCATCGGCCCCCTGATACTTGCGGTAGGCAAACCAGGCGCCCGCAGCCGCCGTGAGGATCGAGACCGCCGCCAGGATCCACGGGGTCGACCCGGACGGAATATGTGCCATCTTGATGGCCTCGAATGACGGTTCGAGGAAGTGTTCGAGAGCCGGCTTGAAGGGCCACGGCGTGTTGAGCAGCCCGAGCCCGGCGCTGCCGACGGCGAGAGCCAAGAGCGGGGCCGTCATGACCGCAGGAGATTCGTGCGGGTGGACGCCGTCCTCCCAGCGCGCCTCACCCCAGAACGTCAAATACATCCATCGGGTCATATAGACCGCTGTTAGGAGGGCGGTGATGAGCCCGATCACCCACAGGAACGTGAACCATCCGCCCTCGCCGAAGGCAATGGCGAGGATCTCGTCCTTCGACCAGAACCCGGCCAGCGGCGGGATGCCGATGATGGCGAGCCACCCCACGGCCATCGTGAAGTGGGTGACCGGCATGATCTTGCGGAGCCCGCCCATCTTGGCGATGTCCTGCTCTCCCCCCATGGCGTGGATCACCGAGCCCGACCCGAGGAAGAGAAGGGCCTTGAAGAAAGCGTGGGTGAAGAGGTGGAAGATGCCCGCGACGTAGGCACCGGTCCCGACGGCGAGGAACATGTAGCCGAGCTGGCTGATCGTCGAGTAGGCGAGCACCCGCTTGATGTCGCGCTGCTTGAGGGCGATGCTGGCGGCAAAGAGGGCGGTGAAGGCACCGATGGTGGCGACCGCAGCAGCCGAGAAGCTCGCCAACTCGAACAGGGCGGCGGTGCGAGCGACCATGTACACACCCGCGGTGACCATGGTGGCGGCGTGGATGAGGGCGGAGACCGGTGTCGGGCCTTCCATGGCGTCGGGGAGCCAGAAGTAGAGCGGGATCTGAGCCGACTTGCCCGCCGCTCCCAACACGAGCATGAGCGTGATGGCGGTCGCCATGCCGGTGGTGATTACCCGGGCCGGCTCCTCCAGCACGGTGCCGTAGGTGAGGGTGCTGAATTCGGCCAGGATGAGCATGAGGCCGATGAGGAAGCCGACATCGCCGATGCGGTTGACGACGAACGCCTTCTTGCCGGCTGCGGCCGCCGATGGCTTGTGAAACCAGAAGGAGATGAGCAGATACGAGCTGAGCCCGACTAGCTCCCATCCAACGAACAGGAGGCCGAAGTTGTCGGCGAGCACGAGGATGAGCATCGAGGCGGCAAAGAAGTTGAGATATGTGAAGAAGCGGCCGTAGCGGGCGTCACCGTGCATGTAGCCGATGCTGTACAGGTGGATGAGGGCCCCGACTCCGGTGACGGTCAAGGTCATGATGGCGGAGAGCGGATCCCACAGCAGCTCGGCATTTGCCCCGAGCGGGGCGATCCAATCGAACAGGTGAACCGTCTCAGCTTCTCCGGTGCCGGCGAAGAAGTCGGCGGTCGCTATGAGGGCGTAGATGAAGCCGAGTCCGATGGTCGACGTGGCAATGACTCCGGGAAGTGGCTCGCGCAGCCGCGACCCGAAGAAGTGGAGAAATACCGCTCCGGCCAGCGGGAGGGCTATGACGATCCAGATGTAGTCGACCATCCGCCTATCCCTTCAGCATCGCCAGGTCGTCGACCGACGCGCTCGCCCGGCGCCGGAACACCGCAATCATGATGGCCAGACCGACGACCACCTCGGCCGCCGCCACCACCATGACGAAGAAGACCGCCACCTGGCCGTTCAGGTCGCCGACGTGACGGCCGATCGCCACAAACGTGAGGTTGACGGCGTTGAGCATCAGCTCGATGGACATGAACATGACGAGCGCGTTGCGCCGCAAGAGCATGCCGGAGGCGCCGATGACAAACAGGAGGGCTCCGAGTGCGAGGTACCAGCCGGCCGTTACTTCCATAGAGACCCCACAGGCGAGCTCAGTGTCTTGCGCATTGCGCACTGCGCACTGCGCACTGCGCCGGAGTTGAGACGAAGCTGAGTCACTCCTCTTCCTCCCTCTTGCGCGGGTCAAACTGGGCAAGGGCCACGGCCCCGACGGAGGCGATGATGAGCAGGAGCGTGGTGACCTCGAACGGCAAGAGCCACTCGGTGAAGAGAAGGTCGGCGATCGCCTCAACCGAACCGTTTGGCTCGGTCGCTGCCTGGGGGGCGGTGATCCAGGCGTTCCCGCCGATGAGGGCAATCATGACCAGAAAGGCCACGCCGAGACCGATGGCAAGTTGCCGCTGGAGCGGCAACCGCTCCTCGAGGTTCTCCGACTTGTCAACGCCGATGAGCATGATCACGAACAAGAACAGCGTCATGACGGCTCCGGCGTAGACCACGACCTGGACGGCGGCGATGAAGTGTCCCGAGTTGACGACGTAGAAGACCGCCAGCGAGAGCATCGTGGCCATGAGACCGAGCGCACCGTGGACGGGATTGGGATGGAGGACCATCGCCAGGCCGCCGACGACGGCAATGATGCCGAACACGATGAAGAGGACGAGTTCGGCCATCAGTCGGCTTCCTCCGGCTCATCCTCGGCGGGGGCCGGTGACTGGCCCCGCTCGGCCGGCCGCAGGCCCACCCCGGCCGAAGAGGTCCAACCGGGTATCCCCTCATAGGCTGCCCGGCCGGCCGGTGAGGTGGCCCGCATCCACCCGTCGGCGATCGTGAGCTCGTTCAGATCGATGAGTGGTCCGTCCGGCTGCGGATGGTTGGGCGTACCGTCCTCGCCGACGAGCAGTTCATCCTTCGTGTACAACGCCTGGTGGCGGTCGGTGACCGACATCTCGAAGAGCTGGGTCATAGTGATCGCCTCGGTGGGGCAGGCTTCAACGCACAGGCCACAGAAGATGCACCGCAGCATGTTGATCTCGTAGATGAAGCCGTACCGCTCGCCCGGGCTGACCGGCTCATCGACCGGGTTGTCGGCGCCTCGCACGTAGATGCACCGGGCCGGGCACACGCCGGCGCACAACTCACACCCGATGCACTTCTCCATGCCATCGGCATGGCGGTTGAGGACGTGGCGCCCATGGAAGCGCTGTGGCTTGACCCGCTTCTCCTGCGGATACGAGGTAGTGACGCGGGGGCGGAACATCTGGCGGAACGTGACCGCCAGCCCCTTCGCAAATATCCCTACGAGGCCCATGGTGCTCCAAACTGGCGAACCGCAAACGCGACCGCAAAGAAGATCATCCAAATGAGGGTGCCGGGGATGAGTCGCTTCCAGCCGAGCTCCATCAACTGGTCGTAGCGCAGCCGCGGCAGGGTGGCCCGGACCCAGAAGAAGACGAACACGATGGCAAACGTCTTGAGCGAGAACCAGAGGATCGGGAATATCCAGGTGATGGACGATGGCAGCGATCCATCCCAGGTGGGCCCGTTCCATCCCCCGAGGAAGATCGTGGCGGTGAGGGCCGACATCGTAAAGATGTTGATGTACTCGGCCAGGAAGAACAGCGCGAACCTGAACCCGGAGTATTCGGTGTGGAACCCACCGACGAGCTCATTCTCGGCCTCGACGAGATCGAATGGGGCCCGGTTGGTCTCGGCCACGGCCGCCAGCAAGAAGAACCCGAAGGACGGCAGCAAGATGATGTTCCAGGCAGGGAACAGATCGAGGAACTTGCCGGATTGGCCTTCCACGAGCCCGGCCACCGAGAGAGTTCCTTCGTAGATGACCACCGGCACGAGGGCGAGACCGAGGGCGGCTTCGTAGCTGATCGCCTGGGCGGTGGCTCGCACGCCGCCCAGCAGCGGATACTTGGAGCCCGAGGACCAGCCGGCCAGCACCACGGCGTACACGGCCATCGAAGAAACGGCCAGCACGAACAGCAATCCGACGTTCAGGTCCATGGCCTGCAGGGTGATCTCACGGTCACCGATGTGGAACGGCCGGCCGATCGGAACCACGAGGAACATGAGAAACGCCGGCACGAGCGCCAGGATCGGAGCAACCAGGTAGACAGACCGCTCGACCCGGCTCGGAATGATCGGTTCCTTGAAGATGAGCTTGATGCCGTCGGCGAGTCCCTGCAGGATGCCGGCCGGCCCGGCCCGGTCCGGCCCGATCCGATTCTGCATGTCGGCAAGGATCTTGCGTTCTGCCCAGATGAGCATGAGGGTCGCCGTCAGCATGATGACGACGGCCACCACCACCTTGACGAGCACGATGAGGACGTCGATCCAATCGTTCACGACAGAACCTCGAGTTTCACCTCGAGCCCGTCACCGAGGCCGCCGCCTTCTTCCTGGTTGAACGGAACGTAGACGGCACCGGGCGCCAGGGTCGGGTCGTGGCGTGCTTCGAGATCGGCAGAACCACCCGAGCCGGTCACCCGGACCATGGCCCCGTCGGCAACGCCGAGCCGGGCAGCGTCATCCGAATTGAGGAAGGCATAGGCACCGACCGCAAGCTGGGCGAGCGAGAGACTGAAGCGGACGTGGACGCCGTCGTCGTACAGCGTGCGAGCCGAATGAAGCGCCAGACGAGCCTGACGGGCCGATACACCGATGTCGACCGGCACGTACCGGAGAGGCTGCTCTCCCTCTTCGGTCGGAACGACAACGCCGATACGACCCGGGCCCCATTCGAGCATCTCCCAGGACAACCCACGGTAGGCGGGCACGACCTGGGCAATCTCCTTCTGGATGGACTCGGCGGAATGGGCGCCGATCGAGCTGCCGAGCGAGGTGGCGATGTCTTCGAAGATCGACCACGGAGGCCGGGACTGCCCGGGCCCCGCCACCAGTCGGCCGACCTTCTGGACCCGACCCTCGAGGTTGGTGACCGTCCCTTCGACTTCCGTGAAGCCGGTGGCCGGCAACACGACGTGGGCGAGCCGGGACGAGTCGGTGAGGAACTGATCGATGGCGACGACGAGGTTGGCGCCTTCCAGCGCCTCCCGGGCGGCCGTCTGACTGGGGAAGTCCCGCACCGGATCAGATCCGAACAGGAGCACGGCCTTGACAAGACCATCCGCCAGGCCACTGATGATCCCGGCCGCATCCCGCCCGGTTGTCTCGGGGACGGGCGTCGCCCACTCGACCGCGAGCGCCGAGCGAGCCTCCGGGCTGGCGATAGCGGCCCGGCCGGGCAGCAGCGACGGCGCCAGGCCCATGTCGAGCGCTCCGAAGAGATTGGATCGCCTCGCCAACGGCATGATCGTGGAGTCGGGCAGGTCCCGAACGAAAGCGGCAACCGCCTCCGCCAGCATCGGGTCCTCCGTGTATCCGGTACGGCCGACCAGACCGACGATGGGGCCGGAGGACATGAGCAGCTGACGCACGGCCGCCATGTCACCGGTCCCGGCGCGGAGTGCCTCGAGGATCTCGGGGCCGCGCCCGGGCGGATAACCGATGGTGTGGGTGGCGACGTCGTGTAGTCCGGTCCGGCGCGGGTGGACAACCACGAGGTTGGCTCCCTTCCGAACGGCCTGGCGAACCCGCAGGTACAGGACGGGCAGCTCTTCCTTGAGGTCGGGGCCCCATAGGAGAATCGTGGCTGCCTCATCGAGGTCGGGGATGGTCGCCCGTGGGGTGACCGAGGTCAGGAATTGGGGGTTGAGGCCGTCATCGAGCTGGGCGTCGATGTGGTTCGAGCCGACGACGGACCGCATGAGCTTGCCGAACGCGTAGGCATCCTCGTTGGTGCCGCGGGCACCGCCGAGACCGGCGACGGCGTCCCCACCATGCTCGGAGATGATGTCGGCGAGCCACTGGGTGAGCACCTGCATCGCCGAGCTCCA
This sequence comes from Acidimicrobiia bacterium, assembly GCA_004283105.1. Classification (GTDB taxonomy): domain Bacteria; phylum Actinomycetota; class Acidimicrobiia; order Spongiisociales; family SHLN01; genus SHLN01. Next base: position 2,790 of record SHLN01000004.1, on the reverse strand, counting down.
TGAGGTTTCCTCGAACTCGCCCGACTCATTGCGAACGAGCGGCTGGGTCAATCGCTCGGGTGAGCCGATGTACTCGAACCCGAACCGGCCCTTGTCGCACAACCACCCCTGGTTGGTGGGCTCGTTGTCGACTCCGAGGAACCGCAAGACCTGGTTCTGGGAGGACTGCACGCTGATCCGGCACCCGACCGAACAATGCGGGCAGGTCGATTCGACGGCTTCGAGATCCCAGGGCCGGGCCCGGAACCGGTAAGGCCGGGCGGTGAGGGCTCCGACGGGGCAAATCTGCACGGTGTTGCCGGAGAAATACGACTTGAACGGCTCGTCGGGGAACGTGAGCACCTGGGTTCCGTTGCCGCGATCCTGGAATTCGATGAGCGGATCGCCGGAGATCTCGTCGGAGAAGCGGGTACAGCGGGCACAGAGAATGCACCGCTCGCGATCGAGCAGGACGAGCTCTGAGATGTCGATTGGCTTCTCGTAGTGCCGCTTCTCCTCGACAAACCGGCTCTCCCCCGGCCCGTACGCCATGGTCTGATCCTGGAGCGGGCACTCGCCTCCCCGGTCGCACACCGGGCAGTCGAGCGGGTGGTTGATGAGGAGAAACTCGAGCACCCCCTCCTGCGCCTTCTTGACGGTGTCGGACTTGGTATCCACCACCATTCCGTCGCTGCAGGGCATCGTGCATGAGGTGGTGAGCATTGGACCGCGGCCGGTGTCGACCTCCACCAGGCACATGCGGCACATCCCCACCGGATCCATGCGCTTGTGCCAGCAGAAGCGGGGGATGTAGGTGCCGGAATCCTGAGCAGCCTGAATGAGGAGGGCACCGCCGTCGACCTCCTGTTCGACTCCGTCGATGGTGACCTTCACCCGATCAGCCACCTGGCACCCCCGCCGGAATCATCGCTTCGACTTCGTCCCGGAACTGCCGGAGGATCGAGGTCACCGGCGAAACCGCCGACGGACCGAGCGGACAGATGGTGGTCATCTTGGGAGGCCAGCCGAGGCCGGGAACGATGTTGTCCGAGACATCGAGCAGGAGGTCGAGATCGATCATCCGCCCCTCGCCACGCAGGATGCGGGCCAGCACCATCTCCAGCCAGGAGGTCCCCTCCCGACAGGGCGTGCACTGCCCACACGACTCGTGGGCGAAGAAACTCACGATGCTATGGGCGGCCTCGACAACGTTGGTCGTCTCGTCCATCACCACGATGGCGCCCGAGCCGAGCATCGAACCGGCGTTACCCACGTCATCGATGGTGATGGGCAGGTCGAGCTGATCACCCGTGAACCAGGGGGCCGAGGCGCCACCCGGGATGAAGCACTTGACGGCCCGGCCGTCCCGCACTCCCCCGCCGTAGTCCTCGATGAAGTCGCCGAACGTCATGCCCATGACGATCTCGTAGTTGCCGGGTTTGCGGACGTGGCCGGACAGGCTAAAGAGCCGGGTTCCCGCCGAGCCCTCCGGGCCGATGGCAGCGTAGGCGGCGCCTCCGTTGGCAACGATCCACGGCATGTTGGAAATCGTTTCGACGTTGTTCACGATGGTCGGTTTGCCGTAGAGGCCTTCCACCGCCGGGAACGGGGGCTTGAGGCGCGGCTCACCGCGCTTGCCTTCGAGGCTGTTGAGAAGGGCGGTCTCTTCTCCGCAGATGTAGGCACCCGCCCCCAGGTGGAGAGTCACCTCCAGGTCAAACCCAGTTCCGAAGATGTCCTTGCCCAGATAGCCGGCTTCATAGGCCTCGGCGAGGGCCCGTTCGATGCGGCGAGCCGGCCTCGGATATTCTCCGCGAATGTAGATGAACGCTTCGTGACAATCGATGGCATAGGCCGAGATGATGATGCCCTCGATGAGCTGGTGGGGATCCCGCTCCAGCAGTTGTCGATCCTTGAACGTGCCGGGCTCCGATTCGTCGCCGTTGATCACCAGGTAGCGGGGCCGCGTGTCGGGCGGTAGGAACCCCCACTTGACTCCGCACGGAAACCCGGCCCCTCCCCGACCACGGAGGTTCGAGGCCTTGACCTCTTCGTGGACCTCGGTTGCCGTCATCGTTGTGAGCGCCTTGCGAGCAGAGAGGTACCCGTCGGTTGCCAGGTACCGCTCGAGCGTCTGACTGTCCGAGGGGTGGGCTTCCATGCGGGCGGTGAGAATCTTCATGCCGTATCTCCGGAAGTACCAAACGCCTCGAGGGCGGGAACGGGCCGCGCCGACCCGGCCGTTTCGGCCGGCCCCCACTCAAAGCTGCGCTGGCCGCCAAAGAGCGTCTGCATCTCGTCGCCGTTCACAACCTCGGGACCCGCATCGCGCAACCAGCGAACCAGCTCACGGGCCTTCTCGACCCCGAGGCCTTCGATGAGCTCGTAATTGACCTGCACGGCAGGAGCACCACCGCAGGCGCCGAGGCACTCGACGTGTTCCACCGAGAACTCCCGCTCCACCCCGGTCTCCCCGGCCGGCACGCCGGTCTCGTCCTCCACGGCATGCAGTACGTCCTTGGCCCCAAGCAGGGCGCACGAGATGGAGGTACACACCGACAGCAGGTACTGCCCGACCTCGTCCCGTTTATACATCGTGTAGAACGTGGCGACCGACGACACCTGCACCGATGTCATGCCCACCAACCCGGCCACCTCCCGGATCGCCTCATCGGTCAGATAGCCGTACTCATTCATGGCGAGGTAGAGCAGCGGCATGACGGCAGACTTCTTATCCGGGTACCGCGAGATGATCTGCTCGACCCGGGGCGAGGTGGTCCAGGTCACGATCGGCCCCCGGCCACCGGCCTC
>SHLN01000095.1 GCA_004283105.1 Acidimicrobiia bacterium | reverse complement strand
GAACCCCTTTGCCGTGCGGGACACGGTCGCCATGGGCCGCCACCCGCACCGGAGAGCGATGATCGACGCCGACCAGCACGACGCCATCGTGGACTCCGCCATGGAAAGAACCGACGTCCTCCACCTCGGGCCTCGAATCATGAGCAGTCTCTCCTCCGGAGAGCAACAACGCGTCGGGCTGGCGCGGGTCATTGCTCAGGAAACCCCGGTGATTCTCCTGGACGAGCCGACGTCGTCACTCGATATCGGGCATCAAGAGACGGTGATGGGCGCCCTGCGACGCCTCGCCGATGGCGGGACGACCATCATCGTGGTTCTGCACGACATCAACCTGGCCGCCGCCCACAGCGATCGCATCATGCTGCTCAGCGACGGACAAGCCGCCGCCATCGGCACTCCATCCGAGGTCCTCACGAGCGAACGGCTGTCCACCGTGTATCGCCAGCCGATGCGGGTGGTCGACCATCCTCATCGTGACTGCCCCCTCGTCCTGACCGTCGACCACCCGGAGAGTTGACGCCTCTCAGGCGCGAGGAAGGCCCCGGCTCGCGGCCGGGGCCTTTTCGTTTGTGCAACGGTGTCAACCGCTGGAGCTGCGAAGCAGCTCCTAAGGAACGAGACCGCTATGCGTTCCCGTTCCCCTCCTCGATGGCGACCTTCACCTTGCGAGGAAGGACCTCGGGGCTCTTCGGGACGGTCACGGTGAGGATCCCATCCTTCGAGACCGCCGCGATGGCGTCGACGTCGACTCCTTCGGGAAGCACGATGGTCCGCTTGAACTCGCCTTCGAAGAGCTCTTTGCGCTGATACCCCTGCTCGGTCACTTCATCCTCGAAGTGCCGCGCGCCGGTGATAGCGAGCGTGTCACCCTCCACGGTGATGTCGAGCGACTCGGCATCGACTCCGGGAGCCTCGACCCTGATGACGAGGGCGTCCTCCTTGTCGACAACGTCGATACTCGGGACCCACTCATCGGTCATCATGCGGGGCCCGAATTCGGCAAACAGCCGATCGAGATCACGGGACAAGCCGAACGGCTCAAAACGTACAAGCCTCATGGTTACCTCCGTAGTTATTGGCTTCCCTCATTATAGCAACAGATAACCTGAGTGTATTCCGCGCAGATTTAGCTCTGGGCTTCGAGCCATGAGCTCTGAGCCAGAAACCGCCACCGACCTGCAGCGTTCTGCTCACAGCTCACAGCTCACAACTCACAGCTCACGGAACCAGGAACCAGGAACCCAGGAACCAGGAACATAAAGCCCCGCACCTAATGAACCGATACACCTTCCGTGGCCACCATCACCTACCTCAACGGAGTCCCGGTGCAGACCGGCGGGTACTGGATGGATCGCCACGGCCACACCGTCCTCGTCTGTGAGGGACAGCTGCTCCCCTCCTGCCCGCACTACCCCTACGAGAACACGTTCTGGCAGCTCCGAACCCCGCTCGGCTGCCCGCACGACCACGGCCCGAGAGGCCCGAAAGCGGCGTAGAACGCCGCCGGCTATCGGCCGTCGGCTGTCGGCCATCGGCAAGAACCTCCCGACAAAGCCTCTATCTGTGTCACCGTCTCTGGCCGGTAGCCGAAGGCCGGAGGCCGATGGCCGGTGTTCGATCAACCCTTCGCGACCATCGCCGCACACACCTTGTACTCGGCGGTGCGGGTGACGTCGTCGAAGGCGTCGTTGGTGATGCGGTTGGTTGGCTGATCCACGAAGTGGAACGGCATCCACAATGCTCCCGGGCGGGTCCGGTCGCCGACCACGGCTCTGACCGTCACCTCGCCGCGTCGGGTAGCGACGGTCACCAGATCATCGTTCGCCACACCAATACGGTCGGCGTCGCTCTTGTGCATCTCGACAAAAGCCTTCGACTGCTTCTGGCGGATGGCCCCACTCTTCTGGGACATGTTCCCGATGTTGTAGTTGTAGAGGGTGCGGCCGGTCGACAGGATGTACGGGTAGTCGTCGTCGGGCAACTCGGCCGCCTCGCGGAACGTGATCTCCTTGAATGCACCGAGGCCCCGAGTGAATTGACCCTCATGCAGGAACCCGGTCCCCGGATGGTCCGGAGTTGGGCACGGCCATTGCAGCCCCACGTCGTCGATGCGGTCGTAGCTCATCCCGCCGTAGCTGGGGGTGAGGCTCGCCATCTCGTCAAAGATCTCCCCCGCATCGCCATACGCCATGGGATGGCCCATCGCCGTCGACATCAGGCAGATGATCTCCCAGTCCGGCTTGGCCTGACCGGGTGGTTCGACGGCCTTGCGGACGCGTTGCACCCGCCGTTCCGTATTCGTGAACGTGCCTTCCTTCTCGGCAAAGCTCGTTGCCGGCAGGATGACGTCGGCCAGCTTGGCGGTCTCGGACATGAATATCTCCTGGCAGACCAGGAACTCCAGGTTCTCGAGGTTGGCAATCACCTTGGCCTGGTTTGGCTCGGATAGCACCGGGTCTTCACCGAAGACGTAGAAGCCGCGCAGGACTCCGTCGCCGGCCTGGTCGATGAAGTCGGTGACCACGCCGCCCTTGTTGGTCGGCATCTCGAGGCCCCAGGCTTCGGCAAACTTGGTCCGCACCAATTCGTCGGCAACCTTCTGGTAGCCGGGATAGTCGCCGGGCATGGCACCCATGTCGCAGCTGCCTTGCACGTTGTTCTGACCGCGCAGCGGATTCACCCCGCTCGACCGTTTTCCGATCTGGCCGCACAACATGGCGAGGTTGGCGAGGTTCTGCACGTTCTCGGTGCCACTCGTGTGCTCGGTGATCCCGAGCGTGTAGAAGATCGAGGACGGGTCGCCGGCCGCGTACAGCTCGGCCGCACTGCGGATCAGGTCGGCTGGAACGCCGCACACCTCGGCCGCTTGTTCGACGCTGGACCCTTCGAGGTTGGCGCGGAAGGCGTCGAAGTTCTCGCAGCGGCTCTCCACGAACTCCGGGTCGTGGAGCTCTTGCTCGATGATGTGGTGCAACATCGCGTTGATCAGCATGTTGTCGGTGCCCGGCTTGTGCTGGATGTGGATGTCGGCGTGCTCGGCCACCCACGTCTTGCGAGGGTCGCAGACAACCATCTTGGCTCCCTTGGCCAGCGCCTTCTTCATCTCGAGGCCGATGATGGGATGGGCCGCGGTGGGGTTCGAGCCAATGATGAACAGTGTGTCGACGTCTTTGATCTCGTCGATGGCGTTCGTCATTGCTCCCGATCCGAACGTCGACGCCAGCCCCGCCACCGTCGGAGCGTGGCAGGTGGTGGCGCACTGGTCGACGTTGTTGGTACCGCCGGCGGTGCGGGCCAGCTTCTGCATGAGGTAGTTCTCCTCATTGGTGCAACGCGAAGAACTCAGGAACGCCACCGCAGCCGCGCCGTGCTGGTCGCGCAGCTCGCGCAGCCGGCGACCGGCCAATTCCAGGGCTTCATCCCAGGTGGCCTCACGGAACTCGCCGTTCTCCTTGATGAGCGGAGTGGTGAGCCGCTCGTCGGAATGCACGTACTCGAAACCGAACTTGCCCTTGACGCACAGGTTGCCGTCGTTTGGCACCGAGCCTTCTGGAGCGGTGACGCGCACGATCCGGTTGGTCTCGCGATTCACGTTCAGTTCCATCGTGCAGCCCACCCCGCAATATGGGCACACCGTCTGGATCTTCTCGAGATCCTTCATCTGGCCCTGACCCAACGCCGCCCGGTCGTACATGGCGCCGGTGGGGCAGGTCGAGATGCACAACCCGCAGAGCACACAGGAGGTCTCATTGAGCGGCATGTCGAATGGGGTGGTCACTTCGACACTCGAGGCCCGCTGTTTGAACGTGAGGGCGCTCGCCATGACTACCTCGTCGCAGATCCGGACGCAGCGGCCGCAGGTGATGCACAGCTGGGGATCGAATGCGATCGCCTTGTTGCCGGTTGCGAAGTTGGGCTCGCACGGGGCCGGCGTGAACCCGCCGAAGGCGAACTGGTCGGCCTGGTAGCGATACGAGTAGTCCATCAGGGCGCAGTCGCCGTTCTTGTCACATGTCGGGCAGGTGACCCGGTGGTCGTCGAGGATGAGCTCGAGGACTGTCTTGCGCTTGGCGGCGAGTTGGTCGGTCTCGGTCTCGACCACCATCCCTTCGGCAACTTCCATCGTGCAGGAGGTGAGCAGGCCGTGTTGGCCCTCGATCTCCACGACGCACAGCCGGCAGGCGCCAACCGGTTTGAGGCGGGGGTCATGGCACAGGCGCGGGATATCGATACCGACGCTGAGCGCGGCCTCCAGCACCGTGTCGCCTTCCTGGGCGACGATCTCGCGACCGTCGATTTGGAGGGTCACTGTCTTGAGCGCAGAGGCGACAGTCGGCATTAGGAGTCCTTTCCTTCTTGGACGGGGAGCAGTGCTTTGCAGACCCCGGCCGGACAGGTCTTGTCGACAACGTGGGCCAGGTATTCGTCCCGGAAGTGGCGCAGAGTGGACATGACCGGGTTGGGCGCCGTCTGCCCGAGGCCACACAGGGACGTCTCTTTGACCACCTCGCCGAGGCTTTCCAGCTTGTCGAGGTCTTCGAGGGTGCCGCGACCATCGGTTATCCGGTTGAGGATCTCCTCGAGCTGGACGGTCCCGAGGCGGCACGGGGCGCAGACGCCGCAGCTCTCCTCGGCGCAGAACGCGATGAAGTAGCGGGCAATGTCGACGATGCACGTCGTGTTGTCCATCACGATCATGCCGCCGGAACCCATGATGGCCCCGACTTCTTTGAGCGAGTCGTAGTCGATGGGCAGATCCAGGTGTGCGGCGGGAACACAGCCTCCCGATGGGCCACCCATCTGGACGGCCTTGAACTCGCGGTTGCGGGGCATACCGCCGCCGACGCCGAAGACAATGTCCCGGATCGTCGCCCCCATCGGCACCTCGACGAGGCCGGTGTTTTGCACCTGGCCGGCGAGAGCGAAGATCTTGGTTCCCTTGGATCCCTCGGTCCCGCTCTCGGCGAACGCCGCGCCGCCTTCATCCACGATGAGCGGCACATTGGCGAACGTCTCGACGTTGTTGATGATCGTCGGCTCGCCGTAGAACCCGCGCACGGCCGGATACGGAGGCTTCGGGCGCGCCACGCCGCGCTCACCCTCGAGAGAGGCGATCATTGCCGTCTCTTCGCCGCAGACGAACGCCCCGGCGCCTTCCCGTACCTCGATGTCGAGCGAGTAGCCGCTCCCGAGAATGTCATCGCCGAGCAGGCCGCGTTCGTGCGCCTCTTCGATCGCCTTGCGGATATGACGGACGGCGATCGGGTATTCGGCCCGTACGTAGATGAAGCCCTTCGTGGCCTCGATGGCGTAAGCCGAGATGATCATGCCTTCCAGGACACTGTGCGGGTCACCTTCGAGCAGGGCGCGGTCCATGAACGCCCCAGGGTCGCCCTCGTCGGCGTTGCAGATGAGGTAGCGCTCAGTGCCGGGGTTCTGCTTGCAGATCTCCCACTTGAGCCCGGCCGGGAAGCCGCCGCCGCCGCGGCCCCGCAGGGCGCTCGCCTTGACCTCCTCAACGATCTCGTCGGGTGTCATGGTGGTCAACGCCTTGCCGGCGGCCGAGTAGACGCCGCGCTGGATGGCATCGTCGATCTCCTGCGGATCGACGCGGCCCACATTGCGCAGCACCCGCTTGGTCTGGTGCGCGTAGAAGGGGATGTCCTGCACGTGAGCCATCTCGGCGTCGCGTCCGTAACAGAACCGCTTGATGACCTCGCCATTCATGACGGTCTTGGAGATCACGTCCGGGATGTACTTGACCCGGTTTCGCCCGTACACGATGTCGTTCGGTTCGATGACCGCCACCGGGGCCATCGCACAGAGGCCGTGACACCCGGTCTGGACGACGTCCACTTCATCTTCGAGCCCGGCAGCCACGACCTCCTCGCGGAACGCTGCTTCCACCTCGCGGGCACCGATCGCCAGGCACCCGGTGGAGCACACGAGCACCCGGCGACGCCCCTCGGCCGCCGCGGCCAGCCGCTCCTGCAGCGCGGCGAGGTCAGACGGTGTCGCAATCCTGGTGGGCGTGACGACCATCGAATCAACCATCACTCGTACCCACCCATGATCTCGCCGACCTTGTTGGGATCGACCTTTCCGAAATAGTCGTGGTCGACCATCACGACCGGCGCCAGGAAGCACGTTCCGACGCAGGCAACGGTTTCGAGCGAGTACCGCCGATCTTCAGTTGTTTCTCCCGGCCCGATACCGAGTTCCTCGTCGATGGCGTCCTGGATGATCTGCCGGCCCCGCACGTGGCACGCCGTCCCCCGGCATACCCGCACGGTGTGCCGCCCATGCTCTTCGAGATGAAACTGGGCGTAGAAGGTGGCGAGGCCAAAGAGGTGGGCCGCCGGTATCCCGGTCTCGGCGCTCAGTTCCAGCAGAACCTCCCGCGGCAGGTATCCGTACGTGTCCTGGATCTTCTGCAGCAGTGGGATGGCATGCCCGTGGTCGACCGGAGCCATGCTTTCCAGCACGGCACGAGCTGGTCCGAGATCGACGGCATTCACTGGGTCTCAGACTACGCATCGGGGCTCGGCCCCGGAGAGGGGCAAAGGTCCCCCCGTGGGTAGTCGAATGCCGGTTGGAAAGCGGCTGAAGCGGCGGCCGCGCCGGTTAGCCTCCCGCCAGCGCGAGGGGATGGATTGACCACCGCCGGTATCCCCGGCGAAAGCGGGACGATGGAAAGTGATGTGGCAGATGTCCGGTAGTCGCTTCGTTTTGTTCGCCTTGGCTGCAGCGCTACTGCTGTCAGCATGTGGCAGTGATGAAATGTCGCCGACTGAGTACGTCGAAGGTCTCAACCAACTGGTTGTGGTCGCTGCATCGGACCTCAACACCTCCCTCGATGTGTACGAGGCGATCACGGACCCGGCAATTGAGGACTGGGCTACCTTCGTAGAAAGGGAACTCGCCATTAGGCGGGTCTTCGTCGAGGATTTCGGAGAGCTCGACCCACCCGGCTCGATTGTGGACGTCCATCAGATCTTCGGCGACGCCCTGGATCGGGGCCTCGCCGCTACTGAAGCACTCGCGGCTGTCACGGACACCGTCGAAGATCCGAATGAAGCACAGCAGACGCCCGAGTTTGCCGAGTACCTGGCGGCCAACGCTGATGGTTCGACCCGGGTGTGTCAAGAGGCCCAGGCCAAGCTCGACGCTCTCGCAACCAGCAGCGAGTTGCTCGCCAACGAGCCCTGGCTGCCCGATCTCGGCCTGAGCATACGAGCCGCATTCGGCTGCCTCGGGTAGCGAACCAGAAGCCGCGGTGGCTGGAGGGGTACGTGCAGTCGGCGGCTCATCGAGGAACGCGTGCTATTGGCTGTTCTCGACCATGTAGTCGACGGCGGCCTTCACGGACTCATCATCCAGGAACCGGCGACCGCCCTTGGCGGGCATCATCCCGTCGGCGCCTTCAAACCCGTTGACCGCGTGGTCGTACAAGACATCAATGCCTTGCGCGATGCGCGTTGCCCACCCCTCGTCGGGATCTCCAAACTTCGGCGCGCCCGCAGCGCCCCCGTCATGGCAGACAGCGCACGCCGACTCGTAGGTCTCTTGCCCCGGGTGTGGACCGTCGGCGGTTGTGGTCGACGCGACCGTGGTGGTCGAGCTCGCGGTTGTGGCGGTGGCCTCCGCCGCTGAATTCTCTTCGCTACAGCCGGCAAGAATCAGCAGCAGAAGAACCGAAGCAAGAGCAGTTGCGCGCAATCCGACCCTCTGGTTTCTGGCCGTACGTCCAGCCGGCTGGGTCGATGTACCAGTGGCCATCTGTCTTCTCCTTGTCCATGGACTCAATCGCGTGGACCGAGCGCAAGACGACTGGGCTTTCTCCTACAACTTGCCGACGACATGGGCGAGCACCTGCGACATCTGGTCGTGCGGGCTGAACTCGACCATTCTGACCGCCTCCTCGACCACAATGGTGTGACCCGACGGCCAGTAGTAGAGCTCGCCAGCACCCACCAGCTCTTGGGCGCCGTCCTGGTAGCTCACTCGGATGCGGCCCTCGATGACAAAGCCCCAATGGGGGCACTGACAATGGTCGCGCTCGAGGCCATCGAGCAGAGGGGTGAAGTCGAGACCGGCCGGGTACTCCATGTAGGCGCTGGTCATCCCGCCCCAGTCCTGTCCCCGAATCATCTCTCCGAGGGCCTCGTGGGCGATCGGGAGGTCTTTGACGTTGCTCTTCATTCTGGTTGTCTCCTTCCGGCTGCTCCAGCCGTGGTGTTCGACGTTGATTCCTTGCGCGACCGTGTTGATCGCCTGCGGGTTGGTCGGTGGGTACCTGGTCGGTGTTAGCCGCCCAGGGTGGCCAGGTAGTCGTCCAGGAACCCGGCGATGAAGGCGCCACACTGCTGGTTTTTCACCAGGGGGAACCCGCTCGTCAGCTCGCCTGCCTGCAATCCGCGGGCGACATCGCATTGGGCAGCCATGCCTTCGGGATCGATCCCTGCCGCGTACTCTCCGAGTGGAATCTCGACGGAATCGGTGATGCCCGAGATGGTCACGTCACCCTCGGCCCTTCCGGGAAACTGGTACGTCACGATTCGCCCGTCGGCAAGCTTGCCCCGATATGTGGTCTCAGGGAAGCCGGCGGCTGCCAGGATGCCGTCGGCGGGCTCGGTGAAGGTGCATGAGACCCAACCAGATTCGTCCGGTCCTTCGCACACCGAGGGGCCGGGTTCGTCACGCCCGTAGAGCGCGCCTTGAAACTCGATCAAGCCCGGCATCCACGTGGTCGCATCGCTCAGGTTTGTGAACAGAACTGAGAGGTCCGCATCAACGTACGGGAGTGCTCCCGCCACGTCACCAGTTCGGTAGCTCTCCACGAACAAGCCGAATATGGCGTCGGGCTCCCCTGCGGCAGCTGCGTCGGCGTATTGCGACACACGCTTTTGGCCACTGCTCAGCGCCACTACGCCGATCACCAGCGCCACTATCACAGCCGCGGCGCCCGCCAACGCCGGGACCAGCCGGCGTCGACGCGGCGAGCTGGCCGGCGGGCTGGCCGGTTTGGTCTTCTGGCCGGCGGGTTTGTCCTGGGTTTGCATGTCCCCACTCCTTCTGTCGAGTTCGACGAGGAGAGCCGCCCTGGTCAGGACCGTGCCCGGCGCCTGCGCCTGAGCAGGCCTAGGGTTCGCCTGGATGATTTGATCGAGGACCTGATCCGGGTTCACAGCTCTCCTCCTTCCTCAACGGGTCGGGGACTGTTCATGATCTTGTGATTGCGAGGTCGCATGATCTTTGCCACCTTCTTCAGGGCTCGATTGAGACGCATGTCCACTGCATGGGACGAGATGCCCAGCACTTCGCCGATATCGGA
>SHLN01000094.1 GCA_004283105.1 Acidimicrobiia bacterium | reverse complement strand
GGTATGTGGCGCTCGGCGACTCCTATTCCTCCGGGAAGGGTGTCGAGCCGTACGAGGGAACGAGCGGCGATCCCGACCCCTGCTACCGGTCCTTTGGCGCCTACCCACGGCTGCTTGCCGACCAACTCGCCACGGCTCAGTTCGAGTTCTGGGCCTGCTCGGGAGCCCACGTCTGGCACCTCAGCTCGCGCACGGTCCGGCAGAACGATCCCCCGTTCGACGATCCGGCCGACGTCCCACCCGGATCGCCCTACCAGTCGTACCTGGATCGACTCGGACCGGACGTCTCGCTCGTGACCATCACCATCGGCGGCCACGACGCTGGATTCGGTGATGTCATGTTCGACTGCATTCAGCCGTCCTGGCTCGGCACCTGCGACGACCTCAATCCATACGTTCAAGCAGACCTGGCCCGGCTGCCGAGCCGGCTCATCCCGCTCTATCGCGCTATTCGGGCCAAGATCCACCCCGAAGCAAGGGTTCTCGTGCTCGGCTATCCCCAGCTCTTCCCCGACGATCCCGGCGGCGTTTGCCTCGACGGTGGCTTCATCAACGCCAGCGAACGCCGCTGGCTCAACGACATCGCCACCCAGCTCAACGCGGTGATCGAAGAGGCAACGTCCTCGGTGGCCGGCATCGAGTTCGTGCCGGTACGAGACGCATTCAGGGGCCACGAGATCTGCGGAAGCGGCGAGGCATACCTGATTGGTGCGAGCCTGCAGCACCCGTCGAACAGCTTCCATCCCAACTACAAGGGCCAGCGCGCCCTTGCCGACACTGTGCAAGCCCACCTCGACACGGTGCCATCGCCGGTTGAGCCTCTTCCTCCGCCGCCGCCTCCTCCCCCACCGGCTGTTACCGATGAGATCGGCCTGTTCGATCCCACCTCCGGGGTCTGGTCGCTCCCGCGCCCGAACGGATCGACAAGGATCTTCTACTACGGCATCCCTGGAGATACACCGTTGCTCGGCGACTGGGATTGCGACGGCATCGACACCGTGGCGATGTATCGACCCAGCTCCGGGTTCGTCTACTTACGCAACCGCAACGACTTCGGGGTTGCCGATGAGGACTTCTTCTATGGGATCCCCGATGACGTTCCCATCGCCGGGGACTGGGATGGCGACGGCTGCGACACCCTCGCCATCTTCCGGCCTGGTGAGGGACGGGTCTACGTCAGCAACACCCTCGGGACCCGGCCGGCCGACTTCTCGTTCCTGTACGGCTTCCGGGGAGACCGGCCCTTTGCCGGCGACTTCGATGGCGACGGCACGGACTCGATCGGGTTCTTCACCGGCATCGGCATGGTCGTCTACCGGAATCAACTCGGCGCCGGATCGAACGATTTCAGCGCCTACTACGGCCACACCACCCACCGATTCGTGACGGGCGATTGGGACGGTGACGGAGATGACACGCCCGCGGCGTATCAACCAGACGGGAGCGTTTGGCTCTGGACGACCTGGGCGCTCGGGACGCCGGACCAGACGATCGCCCTGGTTGAGGGTCGCCTGCCCGTGGCCGGAGTCACCGTCGGCTAATCAGGTCTCGATCCCGAACTCGGGTGAGCGGATGGAGAACCCGCATACCTGGGTGGTGAAGGCATCGAGGTTTTCCAGCGAGAAGGCGGCCGTCTCACCAATACGCAAAAGCCGCGCATCGTTGGCCATGGCGATCTGCTCGAAGAATTGGCGGGGAGAGACTGCCGCCTCAGCCGCATCGCGAAGCCGGACCCATGATTGATAGACCCCGTTCTGCACATCGACGAGGTCCTGCCCGAAGAAGCTCGGGAGCCTCTCCCGAACCACCTCATATTCCAGCCGCAACTCCTCGATGGCCGGGCCGGCCGCGCTCACCACAGACTTCAAATCGTCCAGCCAGGTGTCCCCGAGATCCCCCCCGGTGATGGATCGTGCGATCACCTCGGATATGGCCCGCAAATCGTCTCCGGTCGCCAATTGCCGGCGCTGGATCCCGTCGAAACCCCGGCAAGCGGAGGCGATGTCCGCCTCGGAGATCAGGCCGGTATCGAGTGTCCCGAGCGATAGGTGGCCGATCTCTCCCGTGACTGTTACCTCGTATACCCCGCGAACTCCATGCCAGCGGCGCCCTCGCGACGAGTCGAACGCGGCGGCGGCATCGGAGTACCGGGCCCCACCCCCTACCTGTTCGAGCACGATCGCTCCGTTGATCCGATAGTCCGGGTTCTCGAATATGCCGTTGGTGGCGATCCCAACGACGTCGCCGGCGGCCTCGTACCGGAACGTGCCACCCGGCGGAACAACGGCCCGGCTCGTGCCGGCCAGCGTCGGCGTCACCCCCGGGCTCGTCTCGATGGTCAGCCGTCTGATGCTGCGACCGTCGGTCGACTCAACCAGGAGTGTCAGCGGGTCGGCGGACTCGAAGACATACGTGAGGTCCGAGAAGTCGACCATCACCGGGTCCTGGATGCCGGCTGCCAGCTCGAGTCCCGTGTCGTCCACGATCCGCATCACCGGAGCCAGCTCGGCTCCCAGACCGACGAGCGATAGGCGCTCACCTACGGCACCCGTCACCGCCACCCGTATCTCCATCTGGCCCGAATCCGGGAACACCCGGTATTCCCGATCTAGTTCGACCGGCACCGCCGTCACCACCGTTGTTGGTGTCGTCGCCCCGGTGGTGGATGGAGCTCCGGGCGATGACGTGCAAGCTCCGAACATGATCACGGCACCGGCGATACCCAGCACGCGGATCCAGCCTCGCACCGGAGCGACCGGGTCAGTGGAAGGCGGGAATGATCGTCTCGCCATAGTGGTGGAGGGTCTCTTCCTGCTGGTCATGCATCAAGTAGACACAGAACTGGTCGACACCGGCCGCCTCGAGCTCTCGAATTCGCTCAATGTGGGCCTCGGGGGGACCGAGCACACAGAACCGGTCGACCACATCGTCCGGCACGAAGTCGGTCGACGGATTGCCGACGGTTCCGTGATGCCGATAGTCGTAGTCCTGTCGCTCCTTGATGTAGTCGGAGAGCACCGTCGGGACCTTTTCCGGATCCTCGCCATAGCGCTCGACCAGGTCGGCAACATGGTTGCCCACCATCCCGCCAAACCAGCGGACCTGATCGCGCTGGTGATCGAGGTTGTCGCCGACATAGGCCGGAGCGGCCGCGCACACCTGGACCTCGGAGGGATCACGCCCGGCCGCTTCCGCCGCCGAACGAACGAACTTCGAGGTCCACTCGACCAGATACGGATCGGCGAGCTGGAGGATGAACCCGTCGGCGATACGGCCGGTCAAGGTCAGCGCCCTCGGCCCGTATCCGGCCATCCAGACCGGCAAATCATGGCCCTCGCGCACCCAGGTGATCTGCAGCTTCTCGCCGTTGTAGTCGACCTCTTCCCCGGCTACGAGGCCCTTGATGACACCGATTGCCTCTTCCGTCTCGGCAAGCGTCGAGGGTTTCCTGCCGATGAACCGCAGCGCCGAGTCGCCACGACCCATCCCGCACACCATCCGGTCTTCGAACATCTCATCGAGGGTGGCAAAGAGCGACGCGAGCACCGTCCAATCCCTCGTCCCCGGGTTCGTCACCATCGGTCCGACTTTCATGTTCGTGGTTCCTTCGAGCATGAGCGTGAAGATGACGAACGGCTCCTGCCACAGGATGTGCGAGTCGAACGTCCACCCGTACGAGAAGCCCATGTCTTCGGCGAGGCTGGCCAGTCGCACCACCTCACGGGCGGGCGGGTTCGTTTGCAGTACGACTCCGAATTCCATGCGATCTCCTCCCCGGATGGCTCTATGTCTGTTGTGGGAATCCCAGGTCGACGCCCCGGTGAATCGGGTCAGACCATCGACTGATGACGACCTTTGGTCGGGTGTAGAAATGGATGCCTTCGGGACCGTAGATTCCGTGTGACCCGAAGATGGACTCCTTCCAGCCGCCAAAGGAGTAGAAGCCGAGGGGAACCGGTATGGGAACGTTGATCCCGACCATCCCCACCTCGATCTCGTTCTGGAACTTGCGAGCCGCCCCTCCATCGTTCGTGAACACGGCAGTTCCGTTCCCCCACGGATTGTCGTTGATCAACCGGATGGCTTCCTCAAAGCTGTCGACACGCACAATGTCGAGGACGGGTCCGAATATCTCATCGCGATAGATGCTCATGTCGGGCGTGACGTTGTCGAACAGGGTGGGGCCGAGAAAGAAGCCGTTCTCGTGGCCGACGGGAGCAAAGCCACGGCCATCGGACACGAGGGTTGCGCCCTCGCTCTCGCCTGCATCGATGTAGCCGGCCACCTTGTCGCGATGGGCGCCGGTGACGAGCGGTCCCATGTCTGATCCGGGCTCGTCGCCGGGGCCGACCGTGAGCGTTGCCATGCGCTCCTTCATCTTCTCGATGAGCCGATCTGCCGCGTCTCCCACCGCCACGACAACGGAAATCGCCATGCACCGTTCGCCGGCCGACCCGTACCCGGCGGAGACTGCCGAGTCGGCGGCCAGGTCCATATCTGCGTCGGGTAGAACGATCATGTGGTTCTTGGCCCCCCCGAGCGCCTGGACCCGCTTGTCGTTGGCGGTGGCCGTTTCGTACACATGCCGGGCAATGGGCGTCGAACCGACAAAGCTCACGGCCGAGATGTCGGGATGTTCGAGGATGCGGTCGACCGCTACCTTGTCGCCGTGCACGACGTTGAGAACGCCGTCCGGAAGGCCGGCTGCCGCGAACAACTCGGCCGAGAAGTTGGAGGCGGACGGATCCTTCTCACTCGGCTTCAGCACAAATGTGTTCCCGCAGGCGATGGCGATCGGGTACATCCACATCGGGACCATGGCCGGGAAGTTGAACGGCGTGATTCCGGCCACGACGCCGAGCGGCTGGCGCATCGTGTACGTGTCGACCTGAGTCGAGACGTTCTCGGAGAAGTCGCCCTTCAACAGATGCGGAATGCCACAGGCGAACTCGATGACCTCCAGGCCGCGCTGCACCTCGCCGAGGGCGTCGGTGAACACCTTGCCGTGCTCGGCCACGAGCAGCTTGGCTATCTCCTCCCGGTTCCGTTCGACGAGGTCGCGGAACGCAAAGAGAATGCGGGTGCGGGCCGAGACCGAGGTTTCCCGCCAGCCGGGGAAGGCCGCCCGGGCCGAGGCAACCGCCGCATCCACGTCGGCGACGTCTGCGAACGCCACCCGGCCCGATACGAGTCCCGTCGCCGGATTGTAAACGTCACCCCACCGATCCGGTTGACGGTCGGATGGCCGGTTGTCGACCCAGTGGCGGATCTCGTTCATCGTGGCTGCTCCCCGTGGTGGTCGTGTCCTCTCAAACGAGGTACTGGTTCATTCCCCGCTTCAAGTACTGCCCGTGGCCTTTCGTCCCGATGTACGTGTCGTTCTCGACGATGACGTTCCCGCGCGAGAGAACGGTGTCGACCTTGCCGGTGATCTCGAGGCCGTCATAGGCGGTGTAGTCGATGTTGCCGTGGATGGTGTCGACGCCGTACACGAAGGAAGTCGCCGGGTCGTAGACGACGATGTCGGCATCCGATCCAACGGCAATCGTGCCCTTCTGCGGATAGAGGCCCATCATCTTGGCCGGGGCCGTGCAGCACATCTCGATCCAGCGGTTGAGGTTGAACCGTCCTCCGATGACGCCTTCCTGGTACATGACCTGGAATCGCTCTTCCACTCCCGGCAGTCCATTGGGGATGAGGGTGAAGTCGCCCTCACCGAGCCGTTTCTGTCGACCCATCTCCTCGTCGTCGTCGTAGAAGAAGTCGGCGTGGTCGGTCGAAACGATCTGCAGGTCTCCCCGGATGAGGGCATCCCACAACGCCTCCTGGTGGCCTTCGGAGCGGAAGCGGATCGGAGTCGAGCACACATACTTGGCGCCTTCGAAGCCCGGCACGTCGATGTCGTCCTCGACGGAGAGATGCAGATAGTGGGGGCAGGTCTCGCCAAACGCGTTCTGCCCGCGATCGCGCGCCAGGGTCAGCTCGGCCACGCCCTCTTTGGCAGACATGTGCACGACGTAGAGCGGCGCACCCGCCACCTCGGCCAGCGCCAGCGAGCGGTGAACCGCCTCGGATTCGGTGGCGGGGGGACGGGTGATGGTGTGGTACTTCGGGTCGGTCTCACCGCGGGCGATCGCCTGCTCCCGGAGCACATCGATGGCGATGCCGTTCTCGGCATGCATCATGATCATGCTCCCGTCCTCGGCCGCTTGCTGCATGGCCCGGAAGATCTCACCGTCGGTCGAATAGAGGACGCCCGGATAGGCCATGAAGAGCTTGAAGGTGGTGACCCCGTCCTCGACGAGGGCTCCCATTTCTTTGAGGGAGTCGTCGTTCACGTCGCTCATGATCATGTGGAAGCCGTAGTCGATGGCGCAATTGCCCTCGGCCTTGGCCATCCAGGTGTCGAATCCGGCCCGCATCGGTTCGCCCTTCGTCTGAACGGCGAAGTCGATGATGGTGGTTGTGCCACCGTGGGCGGCTGCCCGTGTGCCGGATTCAAAGCTGTCGGAGACGAACGTCCCCCCGAACGGCAGTTCGAAATGGGTATGGACGTCCACGGCGCCGGGGACGACGTACTTGCCGGTCGCGTCGATGACCCGCTCGGCTCCCTCTGCCCACGTCTGAGCGCTCCCCTGGGCGATGGCAACCACCTTCCCGCCGTCGATGAGCACATTGGCCTGCATCGTCTCGGTGGCCGTGATGACCGTTCCACCCTTGATGACCGTCGTCATGTGTCCCTCCTCGAGGCGCTCACCGAATCCAGTGATTCCAAGCTACCAGTCACCGGTCATCGGACCCCGGCAACGCCTCCGGCGTTGCTTGCCGCAACCCTTCGGGTTGCGGAGGCGATTCACGGTCAACGGCAACCCTTCGGGTTGCTTGGCCGGGCTCCGCCCGGCGGGTCGGACGAGGGACTAGTTGCGCTGCCCCACGAATCTGCGGATGGCGTCGCTGAAGGCGTCGGGTTGGGAGAGGCTGCAGGAATGGCCGCCATCCTGGATGATCTCAACCTCGACGTTCGCCATGCCCTCGATCATTGTTGGCAGGGCTGCCACGTTGTGCTTGTCGCGCACACCCATGAGCGCGAGGACGGGCCCGGGATATTGGACGAGAAGGGCCCGGAAGTCTCGGCCGGCCAGGTCTCGCAGTGCCTGACCTGCCCCTCTGAGCGACAGATTGCCGCGCTTCTCCAAGGCTTCTTCGGTCCCGGGCGGCGCGATCCTGGCCAGAGACTTGGCAGCCATCCGGTTCAGGAGCGGACCTGCCAGCGGCATGAGCAAGCCCTGGAACCGGTTTACCCATGCCGTGAGCCCCTGAAACTCCACTCCCGCCCCGGACGACACGAGGGCGGAGACCCGTTCCGGATGAGCGGCGGCGGTAGCAATCCCCACGTACGCGCCGAGTGAGAGCCCAACCACGGTTGCCGCTCCCCCGGCGTGCTCGTCGATCGCCCGCCGCACCGCCTCCACGCCGGCCTCGAGAGTGAACCGGGATGCCCGAGCGACGCCGTGGCCCGGAAGATCGATCGCAATGCACCGGAACTGGTCGGAGAGGCGCTCGACCTGGGGATGCCACATCCCGAGGTTGGCCCCCGCTCCGTGAACGAAGACGAGCGAGCGACCGTCGGACGGACCTGTGATCTCGAGCGTGTTCACGACACCACCCGGTAGACGGCTCCGGCGAATCCGAAGGTCGGGCCGTCACCTTCGGCGGCGGCGAACTCGTCGGCCAGGGCGACGAGCCGGGCGGCGAACTCAGCCGCCCGATCCTCCGGCATTCGCGCTGAGTAGAGCCGGCCCTGATCGTCGAACGGTTGCTCGGCTTGCGGCGCCGCCTCGCGACCCGCTTGCTCGAACAGAAAGTGGATCCTGTCGAGACCGCCTTCTCCCACCTCGATCCGCAACCGGTCGTAGGCGGGAGCAAAGATTCGTTCTGTGAGCGCCCGAACCTTGCGCTCCTCGACCACCTCGACGAGGCCGCCTCGTTCGAGCACCTTGAGGTGGTGCCCAACATTGCCGTGGGTCAGGTCGAGGTCGGTCGCAAGTTGCTTGGCACTGCGCGGCTCGGCCTCCAACGCATTCAAGAGCCGGGTCCGTATCGGATGGGCGATCGCCTTGAGCTGAGACGGCTCGGTGAGCACGAGCTCTCGTGATGTTTGTACTGCCATTTCAGTATATTATGTCATCACAGTACGTTCGGCAACCCCGGCCTCTACACCAGCAACCCGCAAGCAACCCGGGTGGTTGCCGTTGCCGCACCAACCCAAGGGTTGGCAGCATCGCCGAAGGCGTTGCCGGTGACCGGCGACAACGCCGACCGAAGGGCGGCGTTAACTCACCTCGAACCGCGTGCCAATCGCTCCCGGCGGGTCGCTTCTGAGGACGGCTCGCAAGAACGGATATCGGTCGAGCCACTTCAACAACGCCTTCCAGTTGACGATCACGAGGACGGCGATCATGGCCGGGAAGGGAATGCTCGGAAGCACCTGGGAGACACTCGGGAACTCATTGACGAGATTGATGGCATATGCCTGCAACGTTCCGAACAGGATCACCCCAAAGGCCGCCCGCAACGGATGCCATCCTCCGAAGATGACGATCGCAAGCACGATCCAGCCGAGGTTCCGGGTGGGCCGGTCCGACCATCCGAGCTTGACGTCGAGGCTGTAGGCAGCCCCTCCGATCCCGATGAGGGCGCCCCCGAGGGCCGTGTAGAGGTATCGAAGTCGATTGACCGGAATGCCGCGCGAGTGGGCGGCTTCGGGGCGTTCACCGATGCCTTGTAGTTCGAGTCCTCTCCGTGTCCGGTACATGAACAGGTACGTGGCGATCACCGTGAGATAGCTCAGGTAGACGACGATGTTGTGGTCGAAGAGAACCGGCCCGATGAGCGGAATCGACTTCAAGCCGGGGATGCCCCAGGCGGGCACACCCACCGCTACTTCTCCAACGTAGGAGCTGCCGAGGAACCGGCTCAACTCGGTGCAAAGGGCAAACAGCACAAACCCAACGGCGACCTGGTTGAGGCTCAATCTGATGCTGCCCAGAGCAACAATGAGGGCCACGCCCGACCCGACTATCGCAGCAGCCACGAACCCGTACCACACGGTCTCGGTCTCAATGGCGACCACGAAACCGGCAAGGGCCGCCAGCATCATGCTTCCGTCCACCGAGAGGTTGATGACACCCGCCTTCTCGCTGATCGTTTCTCCCATCGTTGCAAACATCAGTGCCGAGGCACCGGCAACGATCGATGCGATCGTCGCGGTATTGAGCAGGTCTCCGAACGCGTTGAGAAGCCCACTCATCCGGCACCGTCCTCGTTCGCGACCACCATGCTGCGTTTCGCTCGATATGCC
>SHLN01000294.1 GCA_004283105.1 Acidimicrobiia bacterium | reverse complement strand
CCTTCATCTCGCCGGGCGAGATCAACACGAGCCATGGACCGACCTGGCCGCCGGTCGGAGCGACTGGACGGTGATCCCCTTCGAGGATGACATGCAGTTCTTCTATGCGGCGGCAGATCTCGTCGTCGCCCGGGCCGGTGCGCTGACGGTGAGTGAGCTGGCGGCAACGGGCACTCCCTCGATTCTCGTTCCGTATCCGGGTGTCGGGAACCATCAGGAAGCGAATGCCGCCTACCTTGCGGAGGTGGGTGGCGCCACGATCCTTCTGCAACCAGACCTCGCCCGGCTCCCCGCTGAGGTGGACGCCGCCCTGGAGCCGCCCGAGCTCAAACGGCGGGCGGCCGCCGCGCTCGCCCGGGGCCGTCCCGACGCCGCCGGCTACGTCGCCGCCCAGCTCAAGGAGGCTGCCCATGCGTGACCTCCCCGACCACATCCACATCGTCGGGGTGGGAGGCTCGGGGATGAGCGGGCTTGCCAAGCTGCTCGCCCAATCCGGCCATACGGTCACGGGATCGGATCTCCGTCCCAATCCGAGCTTCGCCGAGCTTCGCGATCTGGGAGTCGAGCTGTGGGATGGCCATCGACCCGAGGCAATGGGCTCCGTCGAGCTCGTTGTCGCCTCTTCGGCCATTCCCGATAACGATCCGGAGGTGTCCGAAGCCAGGGAGCGATCGGTGCCGGTGTGGCGTCGTCCCGACCTGCTGGACGCCCTCACCGGCGACATGCCTGCCATCGGTCTGGCGGGAACACACGGCAAGACGACTAGCACCGGGTTGGCGGTGACCGCGTTGCGGGCGATGGGCCGGGACCCGAGTTTCCTGGTCGGTGGACGCATGCTGGGCCTCGGCACGAGCGCCCACCTCGGCGAAGCGGATCTGTTCGTCCTCGAGGCCGACGAAGCCTTCGGCACGTTCCAGCGACTCCATCTGCGAGGCCTGCTCGTCACGAATGTCGAGGCCGATCATCTTGACCATTACGGGACGCTCGCGACGCTGACGGCTGCCTTCGAAGAGGTCGCCCGGTCGACCGGGGGGCCGGTCGTGGCCTGCGTCGACGACGATGGTGCCCGCCGGCTGGCGTCGGCGGTTGGTGCCATCACATATGGAACGTCCCCCGGGGCCGACTGGCAGCTATGTGAACTGGACACGGGGGGTGGCCACGTCCGCTTCAACCTGCGTGGTCGCGGAGCCGAGGTTCCCGTCGCCGTGCCTCGGCCGGGGAAACACATCGCCCTCAATGCCGCCGGCGTGATTGCCCTCCTGGCAGAGATCGGGTTCTCTCCGGCCGACGTGGCCGCCGGGTTCGCCGACTTCCAGGGCGTCCGGCGCCGGTTTGAGTCGCGCGGCCGGATCAACGGGGTGTCGGTCATCGACGACTACGCCCACCACCCGACCGAGGTCGCCGCCACTGTGGCGGCCGCCCGAGCCCAGCACGACGGCCGTGTCATCGCTGCGTTTCAGCCGCACCGGTATAGCCGGACCGAGGAACACTGGGAGGCATTCGGGCCGGCGCTGGCCGGGGCCGACATCGTGGTGGTGACCGACGTGTACGCCGCCGGCGAGAAGCCGATCCCGGGCGTCACCGGTGCCCTGGTGGCACAGTCGGCAAGGGCGGCCGGGGCAGAAACGGTCTATGTGCCGCTCCGATCCGAGCTGGCTGCGGCTGTGGCCGGCGTGCTCAAACCCGACGACCTGCTGCTCACGCTCGGAGCCGGCGACGTGACCGGACTGGCAACCGAGCTCATCGCGTTGCGGGAGCTCCCATGAGCCGCTTCGACGATCTCGTGGACGAGGGCCGGGCGTTTCGTGACGTACACCTTGGATCGCTCACCACCTACAAGCTCGGTGGTCCGGCCCGCCTCTACGTTGAACTGCACTCGGAGGACGACCTGGCGGTGCTCGCGGCTGCATTGCGCGAGGTGCCCCAGCCCATCCTCGTAGTGGGACGGGGAAGCAATCTTGTCATCTCCGACCAGGGATGGCCGGGTCTGGCAATCCGGTTCGGATTCGAGTTCACCTCGATCGGTGTCGACCCGGACTTCTTCGTCACGGCAGGCGCTGCAACCACCCTTCCCCGCCTGGCGCGTGAAACGGTCAACCGGGGCCGTGGCGGGCTCGAGTTCTACGTCGGCATCCCCGGCTCGGTTGGCGGAGCGATCCGAACCAATGCCGGCGGGCACGGCAGCGAAACCGCCGATTGGCTCGAGTCGGTTCGGGTGTTCGATGTCGAGACGGGGGAGTTCGAGACCCGTCGCCCGGAGGAACTCAACTTCAGCTACAGGTCGAGCTCGATTCGTTCGACCGACCTGGTCGTGTCGGCCACGTTCCGAACCATTCCGATCGAGGTCGAGGCCGGACAGGAGACGCTGCGCGAGATCACCCGCTGGCGCAAGGTGCACCAGCCGGGCGGCACGCTCAACGCCGGCAGCGTGTTTCGGAATCCGGAGGGCGACTCGGCCGGCCGTCTCATCGACGAGCTGGGATTGAAGGGATTTCGGGTCGGGGGAGCCTCGGTATCCATGAAGCACGCCAACTTCTTCGAGGCAGACGTCGATGCCACGGCCCAGGACGTCTACGACCTGGTGACCGAGGTCCGCCGACGGGTGGAGGAAGATACCGGGATCGCATTGGTCCCGGAAGTACAGTTCGCCGGCCCGTTCACA
>SHLN01000093.1 GCA_004283105.1 Acidimicrobiia bacterium | reverse complement strand
TCCAGGCGTTCAACCTGATCCCGACCCTGAGCGCGGCGGAGAACATCACCCTTCCTCTCGACATCGCGGGCGAGAAACCCGATGAGCAGTGGTATCAGCAGGTGGTCGAGACGGTTGGGCTCGCCGACCGCTTGTCGCACCGGCCGACCGAGCTGTCGGGTGGCCAGCAACAGCGAGTGGCGGCAGCCAGGGCCCTCGTTTCCCAGCCCGAGATCATCTTTGCCGACGAGCCCTCCGGCAACCTCGACTCCACTTCGGCCGGCGAGCTGCTCGGCTTCATGGAGGAAGCAGTCAAGGACCTCGGCCAGACCATCGTCATGGTCACCCACGATCCGGTCGGCGTAGCTGGCCGCCACCGGATCGTCTTCCTGGCCGACGGCCAGGTCGTGGGCGAGCTGCTCGATCCCACCCAGGAAACGGTGCTCGACATGATGAAGGAGCTCGGGGGCTAGCCATGCTGAAACTCGCCTGGAAAGGGGTTCTAGCTCACAAGCTGCGCCTCGGCCTGACGGCCATTGCCATCGTGCTTGGGGTGGCGTTTGTCTCCGGCACATTCGTCTTCACCGACACGCTCGATCGAGCGTTCACAGGGCTGTTCGACGAAATCAACTCTTCCGTCGATCTGTACGTCCGGGGCGAAACGGAGTTCACCGGCCAGGTCGTCCCCATCCCGGCCGACGTCCTCGATGACGTCAAGGAAGTACCCGGCATCGGGAACGCCATCGGCACCGTGCAGGGCTTCGCTCAGTTCATCGACAACGACGGAGAACCGGTGGGAGGACAGGCACCTACCTTCGGGTTCTCCTGGGTTCCCGGGGCCGAGGACCTATCGGTCCTGACCCTCAAGGAAGGCCGGCCACCCGAGAACGCCGGCGAGGTCATGGTCGACGCCGGCACCGCCTCGATGAACGGCTTCACCATCGGCCAGACCGTCAAGGTCATCCTCGTGACCGGCACCGAAGAGTTTGAGATCGTCGGGTTCGCCGGTTTCGGCGAAGAAGACAATCTGCTGGGCGCCTCGCTCGCCATCTTCGATGAGCCAACCGCGTTCCGGGTCTTCGACGCGCCGAACGAGTACGCCTCTGTCTCGGCCGTCGGCGACGGTTCGGTGGCAATCGAAACCCTGGTCGACCGTGTCAACGACATTCTCCCGGAAGGCTTCGAGGCGGTCACCGCTGCGGTGCAAAGCGAGGACGACCAGGCCGACTTCCAGGAGGCGATCGGGTTTCTCAGCACCGCCCTGCTGGTCTTCGCCGGCATCGCCGTGCTGGTCGGCAGCTTCATCATCTACAACACGTTCTCAATCATCATCGCTCAGCGGATGAAGGAGATGGCCCTGTTGAGGGCCGTTGGAGCCACTTCCCGACAGGTCACCCGCATGGTGGTCATCGAGGCGATCGTCGTTGGCCTCATCGCCTCGGCGGTCGGAGTACTTGCCGGCATCGGCCTCACCATCCTCATCCGGGCCGCCTTTGAAGCCACCGGAGTGAGCTTCCCGCAGGGACCGCTCACCATCCGGCCGAACACCGTGATCATCGGCATGACCGTCGGTATGGCGGTGACGCTGTTCTCGGCGGTCATACCCGCCCGCCAGGCGTCGAGGATTCCTCCGGTCGCAGCCATCACCGAGGCAACCGTCGGTGGGCCGAAGTCGCTGCGCAACCGCGCCATCGCGGCGACGGCCCTCAGCGCTCTCGGCATCGTGATCCTGTTCTTCGGGTTGTTCACCTCGACCGACAACCCGCTCCCGATGGTCGGGCTGGGCGCGGTGGTGCTGTTCTTCGGCGTCGCCGGCCTCTCGCCGCTCATCGCCCGGAGAAGCGCCCGGATCATCGGTGCGCCCCTTCCAAGGGTGTACGGGGTCACTGGAACACTCGCCCGGGAGAACTCGGTGCGACGTCCCCGCCGGACGGCGGCCACCGCCTCCGCCCTCATGATCGGCGTGGCAGTGGTGAGCATGGTTGCCATCCTCGCCTCGTCGCTGAAGCAATCGATCACCGAGCAGATCACCCAGAACTTCGGCAGCGTCGACTTTCAGATCCAGGCCTCGGCGTTTGCCGATCCGTCGCAAGTGGGTGTGAGCCCGGCCGTCTCCGAGCAGATTTCTCAGCTACCCGAGGTGGCCGTGGTGTCACCAATGAGCTTTGGCTTCTGGAAGAACGAGAACGGTTCGGAACGCCAGCTGATTTCGGTTGACCCGGCGACTCTCGACGCCGTGTTCGTGGCCGACGTTCAGACCGGCAGCGTCGCCGGCCTGGCAGACGGCGGTGTCCTGCTGCAGGTTGACACGGCGGCCGACCTCGGCGTCACCACCGGCGACTCCATCACGATGGAGTTCCCGCTGACCGGTGTTGAACAGGTCGAGGTAGACGGCACCTTCGCCGGCGAGGGGCTGTCCGCCTACCTGATCGGAAACGAGTTCTTCGCCGAACGGTTCTCGAACAAGCTCAACTTCATGGTGTTCGTCAACCTGGCCGACGGCGTCGACGCCGAGGTTGGCCGGGCCGCCGTCGAAGCCGTTCTGACCGACTATCCGAATGTCGAGTTGAGCAACCAGGCCGAGTTCATTGAGAGCCAGAAGTCCCAGATCGACATCCTGCTCACGGTAATCAACGCTCTGCTGCTGCTGGCAATCGTCATTGCGTTGCTGGGCATCGCCAACACGCTTGCCCTATCCATCTTCGAGCGGAAGCGCGAGCTCGGACTGCTGCGGGCGGTTGGCATGACCAGACGCCAGGTACGGCGCATGATTCGCTGGGAGGCGGTCATCACCGCCCTCTACGGAGCCTTGCTCGGCCTGGTGCTCGGCATTGCGCTCGGATGGGCGATGGTGAAGGCGCTCGAGGGTGAAGGGCTCACCTTCGGGTTCCCATACCAGTTGCTCACCCAGTACGTCATCGCAGCCGCCATCGGCGGAGTCGTTGCATCCATCTGGCCGAGCATCCGGGGCGCGCGCACCAACGTGCTTGAAGCGATCTCGTACGAATAGGGGAACGCCTTCGAGCTGTGAGCTGTGAGCTGTGAGCTGTGAGCTGTGAGCTGTGAGCTGTGAGCTGTGAGCTATGAACCCATGTCTCACTAGCTTCTGTCGATGAGCGACGAGGGATATTTCGGGCCGGACAGCTTGTTCTGGCAGGTGAACCAGGAGATGTTCTCCTTGTTCGGCGGGGCGCGGGCCCTGCTCATGCAGGCAGCGCACCCGCTGGTATCGGCCGGCGCCCGCCAGACCAGCTTCTACGCCCGCGACCCCTGGAAGCGACTCATCCGCACGGTGCAGCTTCAGCTCATCATTGCCTATGGCTCCAAAGAGGAAGCCGACGCCACCGCCGACCGGGTCAACAAGCTCCATGAGACAATCAACGGCATCGACCCGGTTACCGGCCTGCGCTACGACGGTCTCGATCTCGACCTTCTCCTGTGGGTGCACGCCACCCTCGAGGAGAGCACGCTCATGTTCTACGAGAAGACGGTGCGCGCCCTCAGCCCGGCCGAGCGCCAGGAGTATCACGAACAGAACCTCATCTCGGCCGAGTTGATCCTGCTGCCACGCGACCATGTGCCTCCGACCTACCCGGAACTCCGTGAGTACATCGACGGAGTCGTCAAGGGCACCGACCTGCTGCTGACGGATGTGGCCCTCGACGTGTTCGATCTCATGCGGGGAGGCCCCGTGCCATGGACCGTCAAACCGGTCTGGAAGTTCATCGCCTTCGCCGCCCGGGGCACGCTCCCGCCGGAGCTGCAGGATCTCTACAACGTCACCTGGGACGACCGTCGCCAGAAGCTCCTCGACGCCAACCTCGCCGGCCTGCGCCGCATCCGGCCGATCCTCCCCGACCGCGCCCGCACCGTGCGCCCCGCCGCCTGGGCCCGTCGCCGCCTCGCCGGCGAGAATATCGATCTCATTGCGAAGGCGCGCGAGGCGAGACGGCAGTTGTAGCGAGCGAACAGCGGACAACGCTAACGCACACGCGAGCTGAGGTTGCGCATGAATGCGGCGAGCATCCCGCGGATCTCCTCGGCGTCGCCGTCCAGTGCCTCGAAGCGCTCATGTGCCATCAGACGGAAATCTCTTGCGAGCAGAAGATGATTTCGGAGCTCAGTCAGAGAACCGGCTGTGATCGAAAGGAACCTGCGAAAGTCAGCTGCAGTCTCGCGTCCACAACCCTCTGCGATGTCGCTCCGACTGATGCGGCGGACCTTCGGATTTGGGATGCGAGCGCGAACCGCTCGCCGGAAGGGAAAGAGTCACTGAGCTGGTCGCACTTCAGGGTCAGAGCATGGGCTCGTTGCCAGACGAGCAGTCGTCGGAAATCTCGAATGGCACACGACTACCAGGACTGGCCCCTCAATTCAATCCTGTCGCATTCTGGCTGTCGACTGCCACCTGTTCGCTGTTTGCCCATCGAAAACTGTCTTCTCGCAGCGCGCGCGAGGACCAAATGCCCTACGTGAAGAAATGCACAAGCGGCACGCTGCTTGCACAGGAGGTGAGCCGTGTCGGAGCCAAGCAAGATTCTTCTCGACAGTCCGCCCGATCTCGACGCCACGCCCGTCATCGCCTTCCTGAGCCGGCTGAACCATCCAGTCGAAGTGTGTCACGGGCCCGATGAGGACACCCCCTGTCCACTCCTGGTCGGAAAAGGGTGCGAGAAGGTCTCCAGCGCCCACGGCATCATCTACCACCTCGACCTGGACCGGCCGACCCATCGAGAGATCCTGCGTGAGTATCGACGCCAGGTGCCTTCGGACGTGCCACTCAGGGTCGTTGTCCAGCCGGGGCAGGACCGCACCTACGCCGACTTGCTGCGCGGGCTCCCGGTGTGGACCCACGATCCGAGCCCCGGTGAGCTCGACGGCTTCGCAGCCATGGTCGAAGCCGCCGACTACATGCGGGGTGAGAACACCGAGCTGTGGGGTCAGAAGCCGGAATAGTCGGGCTGCGATTCACGTCCGAACGGTCCGACGGCGTCCCGTTCCGGTCTGAGCGGCTCCAACAGCTCGAACTCGAGGAGAGCGAGGACCGCCTGGCCGTAAGCGTTTGACGCACCTCGATCGCGGTACTCCACGATCTCCCGACCCAGATCGACCGCACACACATACTCCCCTTCATCCCGGGTGAGCGCCATCAGCCGGTCGCCGATCAGAGCTCGAAGTTGCGCTTCGGTGGGCAACCACACCACCTCGCCGTGGAGGATCGAGTCGAGCGACCACTCGACGGCCCCATTGAAGGTGATGGCAGCGCCTCCGGCCAGACGCTGGACGTCGACGGTCATGTCGGAGAGAACGAATACCCGATCATCGAGACCCCGGTCCGGGATGAAGAACACGTCGTAGAGGGCAGGCCGCCACGGCAGGCCGCTGTCACGCAATACCGTGGCAAGCTCGACAGAAATCATGTCGACAGGCTATTCGAACGCCACCACAAGCAGCGGAGTAGGTTTCCGCCATGACCGACGAGGCCACCTACCGTCCGGCGACGCCCGACGACCTTCCCCTGGTCACAGAGACGCTCTATCTGGCCCTGTCGTGGGATCCGGAGGATCCCATCCCGCCCTTCGAGGTTGTCGTGTCCCACCCCGAGATCGCCAAGTACCACGACGGATGGATGCGCCCGGGTGACGCCGGCGTCGTCGCCGAGATCGACGGGGCTTTCGCCGGAATGGCGTATTTCCGGTTATTCACCGATGACGATCAGGGGCAAGGGTTCTACGATGCCGACACCCCTGAACTGGCTGTCGGCGTCCGCCATGGCTTCCGGGGCTCCGGCATTGGGACCCGGCTCATGCAGGAACTGGGGCGACAGGCCCGCAACCGGGGAGTGCCACGGATCAGCCTGAGTGTGTCGAAGGGGAACCCTGCCGCCAACCTCTATGCCCGCCTCGGGTATCGGTGGGTGTCCGACGAGGATGACGAGCTGATGGTCCTCGATCTGACCTGACCACGGCGTTATGTGAACTCATTCACAACTTCACAAGCAGGGGGTTCGTCGTCTACGCTTGATCGATCCTGGAGGTGTGAATGGGCTTCTTCCTAGCGGCAGTTCTGTCACTCACCGTCGCCGCCGTCGTCCTGCTGACGGTCGATGTCAACATCACGCCGACCAGGCGTATCGAAACACAGGTCGCTCGGGATACGGCACGGATTCGGCGCAAGACGCTTCAGGGCTGGTCGGCCCATCGCATCGCCGCCCGCTATCCCAACATCGCCATCGAACACGTCCGGCGGATCAGGCGCGAGATGGAGAGAAGCGTGGCCGCCGACCAGGAGGTCCGGCTCCTCCAGGAACTGTGGTCGATCAAGATGTCCGGGACCGAATACGATCGCTAAGCCTGCCGGTCACCGCCGAACGGCCCCCCACTAGCGCCGTTCGGCCTCTTGGGAAATGCCCGCCCGGTGACCATCCTGTTGCCATGCAGTTGTTCCCCCTCCCCCGTAGCGGAGGCCGACTCGCCGTCGGCCCCGAATCCATCCGAGAAGTGGTGTTCGGGGTCGAGGACGGGGTGGTCCAGAACCTGACTCTCATTGCCGGCATGGTGGGCGGCGGCCTCTCCAACACGGTCATCGTCTTCGCCGGGGCCATCAATGCCATTGCCGGCGTTCTCTCCATGTCGATGGGCACGTACCTGTCATCGAAAGCCGAACACGATGTCGCCCTGGCCGCCTCCGACGCTCCCCCCGAGGATGTCGGGCCGGTTCGGGATGCGGTGGTGATGGCGGCCGCCTACGCCGTGGGCGCCTTTGTGCCGATCGTGCCGTTCGCCTTCGGCTTCCTCAACCGGGGAGGGGCCCTGGCGGTTGCCGTCGTGCTGGCGCTTCTCGCCTTGTTCTTCCTCGGCTACGGCAAGGCGATCGTCAGCCACCAGCGCAGGGTTCGATCCGGTGTGGAAATGCTGGTGCTCGCCTC
Source organism: Acidimicrobiia bacterium (assembly GCA_004283105.1). Classification (GTDB taxonomy): domain Bacteria; phylum Actinomycetota; class Acidimicrobiia; order Spongiisociales; family SHLN01; genus SHLN01. The sequence continues at coordinate 2,484 of SHLN01000093.1, read as the reverse complement.
GGCGGCCGGTCTGCTCGGCTTCCTCCTCGGTGCCGTCGCACGCGGCGTGTTCGGCCTCGACATCTAGCCCGGCCGAAAGTCCCCGGCCCGCAGCAATGCCGACGGTGGATCGATCGCCAGGACCTCACCCACCCACCGGGCCGTCTCGATGAGTCTGTCGAGATCCATCCCGGTCACGAACCCGGCCCGGTGCAGGGTGAACACGAGGTCGTCGGTAGCAATGTTGCCGGTGGCGTTTGGTGCGAACGGGCACCCACCGATTCCTCCCGCGCTCGCGTCCACGATCTCAACGCCCGACTCGATGGCCGCGAACGTGTTGGCGATCCCGGTGTTGCGAGTGTCGTGGAAGTGGACCCGGAGCGGGACGTCTCCGGTGGCCGCCCGGACAGACGCGAGACGGGACCGGACCGTCCACGGGTCCGCCACGCCGATCGTGTCGGCAATGGCGATCTCCGCGCACCCGGCCTCCGCCAGTCTGCCGGCGATCTCGACGACCGTCTCCTCGTTCACTTCCCCGTCGTAGGGGCACCCGAAGGCCACCGAGACGGTTCCGGTCACCGGAATCTCCGACTGCCCGACCACGTCGGCCACAAACTCGATGGTCTCGTTCGGTGAGGCGGCCACGTTGGCCTGATTGAACCCGTCGGTAGCCCCGACCGGGATGTTGACCTCGTCGAGCTCGACCTCCTGCGCCCGTTGCCAGCCCCGCTCGTTCATGACGAGGCCGATGCGTGAGAAATCCTCCCGGCCCGCAAACGCCGCCGCGACAGCTTCGGCATCGGCCATCTGCGGCACCCGCCCGGGATGGGCAAAGCTGACGATCTCGATGCGGGTCGCTCCCGCCTGGACAAGTCGTTCGATGAGGGCGACCTTCTGATCGGTCTCGAGCACCACCGACTCATTCTGAAGGCCATCGCGCGGCCCGACCTCGACAATCTGGATCATGCCGAGAGCGTACTCCGGCCGATTTGGGTGCTGCGAGAATCTGGCTGTAATGACCGGGTGCACGACTCACACACCTCTCGAATAGCGACCAGGCGGGTGGGCACCGGTCACCGGATGATCCGGCACAAGCCGTGAAGCAGATCTCGCGCCAGACCCGCGTGCTGACCGTTGGGATCTTCCTCACTATGACCGGCTTGACCCTGGTGGCTCCCATCCTTCCGCTCTATGCCAGGGAATTCGGCGTGAGCCGCACCGCATCCGGAGCCCTCATCTCTGCCTTCGCCGTCGCTCGCCTCGTATTCGACGTCGTCGGGGGCGTCGCGTCGGACCGGGTCGGGGCCCGTCGGGTGATGCTGGCAGGCGCCGTTCTGCTGACGGCGTCCAGCATCGGAGCGGCCGTAGCGCCGAGCTATGCGTTTCTCCTCGTTGCGAGGGTGCTCGAGGGGTTCGGATCGGCCGCGTTCGCCACGGCGGCCATGAAGCTCATCATCATCACGACGGATCGCGAACGACTCGGCCGCACCATGGCCTTCTACCAGACAGGCTTGCTGGCGGGGGTCTCGCTCGGACCGCTGCTGGGAGGCGTATCGGCCGAGTTGGGTGATCTCGCCACGCCGTTCTGGATGTATGCCGTTCTCGGCGGATTCGTGTGGCTTCTCGTGTGGCGGTACATCGAGGTGCCGGAGATGGAGGCGGCCTCAGTTCGCGGCGTATTCCGGGCGACGAGGACCCTGCTCAGGAGCTCCGCGTTCGTGGCCCTCATGTTCGTCAGCGTGACGGTGTTCTTCATGCGGGCAGGAGCACGCCTCACGCTTCTGCCCCTGTATGCCGCCGAGGAACTCGGGTTGAGCGAGGCTCGAATCGGATTGGTGCTGGCGGTCGGCGCCATCCTGACCCTGGCCGTCGTCAACCTCGGAGGCTGGCTGGTCGACCGGGTGGGACGGGTGCCGGTCCTCATCTTCGGACTCCTGGCAACTGCGGCCACCATCGCCGCCCACGGTGCCGTTGCCACGCTGCCGGGATTGCTCGCCGTCTCAGCCGGGTTTGGCCTGGCCGCCGGGATCATGGGCACGGCACCACCAACCCTGGCGGGAGACCTCTCGACCCCCGGTGCCGAGGGTGCGGCGGTCGGCCTCTACCGGCTCGCCGGTGATTTCGGCCTCGTGCTCGGGCCGCTCGTCCTTGGAGCGTTGGCAGACGAGGGGGCCTTTGTCGGCGGCTTTCAATTCTCGGCCGGCCTGCTGGTGCTGGCTGCGGCGGTCGCGCTGATCATCCGACGCCCGCGCACGCACGAGCATGTTCCCGCCGACGCGGCCGAACTGCGTTAGACGCAGGCACCACTCCTATCCTCCGGCCAGCATCCTCGAAAGGCTCACCATGGAATACCGCCGACTCGGAAACTCGGGACTCAAGCTGAGCGTGCTCTCGTTTGGATCGTGGGTCACGTTTCACAGCCAGTTCGGCGACGAGGTCGGCCGCGACACCATGCAGGCCGCCTTCGAGGCCGGGGTCAACTTCTTCGACAACGCCGAGGTATAC
>SHLN01000092.1 GCA_004283105.1 Acidimicrobiia bacterium | reverse complement strand
GGTCTGGGGTCTGGGGACGAGGGACGAGGGACGAGGGACTGCCAACTAACCTGCTCGGAATGCGATACGACCACGCGGCTATTGAACAGAAGTGGCGGGAGCAGTGGGAGGCCGACGGTCTCTACCGGGCCCGGGTCGATTGGGACAAGCCGAAGCACTATGCCCTCACGATGCTCCCATATCCCTCAGGAGAGCTGCACATGGGCCACTGGTATGCCGTGGCACCCTCGGACGCTCGGGCCCGCTACATGCGGATGAAGGGCTACAACGTGCTGTTTCCGATGGGGTTCGATGCGTTCGGCCTGCCGGCAGAGAACGCCGCCATCCAGCGCAACATCCATCCCCCCACCTGGACCTACGCCAACATCGATCGGATGCGGAACGGGTTCAAGTCGATGGGCACCATGTTCGACTGGGACCGCGAGGTCGCCAGCTGCGATCCCTCCTACTACCGATGGACGCAGTGGCTGTTCAAGAAGCTGTACGAGGGCGGGCTAGCGTATCGCGGTGAGGCGGTGGTCAACTGGTCGCCGACCCTCCAGACGGTGCTCGCCAATGAGCAGGTCATCGACGGCAAAGATGAGCGCACCGGCCAGCCGGTGATTCAGAAGCTCATGGCCCAGTGGTTCTTCGCCCTCACCCGCTATGCCGAGCAACTACTCGACTTCGACGGCATCGATTGGCCCGACCCGATCCGGATGATGCAGACCAACTGGATCGGCCGGAGTGAAGGGGCCGACGTGACGTTTGCGACCGAGCATGGTGACGAGCTCGAAGTCTTCACCACCCGCCCCGACACCCTGTGGGGAGCCACGTTCATGGTGCTCGCCCCCGAGCACACGCTCGTCGGGTCGCTGACCACCGATGAGCAGCGGGCGGCCGTCACCGCCTATCAGGAGGCAACGGCCCGCCGCTCCGAGATCGAGCGCATGGAGGCCGAACGGGAGAAGACCGGCGTCTTCACCGGCGGCTACGCCGTCAACCCCGTCAACGACGAGCGAATCCCGGTATGGATCGCCGACTATGTGCTGCCCACCTATGGGTCGGGAGCCATCATGGCCGTCCCCGCCCACGACGAGCGCGACTTCGAGTTTGCCCGCCAGTTCGAGCTGCCGGTGGTCCCGGTCATCCACCCGGCCGGACAGGAGCCTCTCGTCGAGCCCGGGATGGACGAGTCCTACGTCGGTCCCGGGGTGATGGTCGACAGCGGTCCGATCACCGGGGTGGAGACGAATCTCGAGAAGGGTCGGAAGAACCCGTCGGTGGCCGCCACCATCGATTGGCTGGAGGAGCGGGGTCTGGGACGCGAGGCGGTCAACTACCGGGTCCGGGATTGGCTCATCTCCCGGCAGCGCTACTGGGGGAGCCCCATCCCGATGGTGTTCAAGGACTCGGGCGAAATCGAAGCGGTTCCCGATGATGCCCTGCCCGTGCTGCTCCCCGACGATGTCGATTTCCAGCAGGGGAGTGGCAATCCGCTCAACTGGCACGAGGAGTTCCTGCGCGCCGTCGATTCGGAGGGCGAGCCGGCCCGGCGGGAGACCGACACGCTCGACACGTTCATGTGCTCCTCGTGGTACCAGCTCCGATACCTCTCCCCCGACGACGAGGATCATGCCTTCGATCCGGAGGAAGCCGCCTACTGGCTGCCGGTGGATGTCTATACCGGTGGCGCCGAACACGCCACGATGCACCTCCTCTACACGCGGTTCTTCACCAAGGCGCTGCGCGACATCGGGCTCTACGACGCGACGGCCGAGGCCATGCGTGCGCACGGGCGCGATCCCTCGGGTCTGTTCGATGAGCCAATGCTCATGTACCGGAGCCAGGGCCAGATCCTCGGGGAAGAACGCGCCGGCGACATCGTCGTCGTCGACGGGGTGCGCGAGGAAGGGCGTGTCGTGGCTCACTCGGTCCGGGTTGAGCCCGGGGCAAGCGCCGACGCCGGATTGGTGGTCGGTGAGATCGTGCGGAGAACCGAGAACGTCCTTCAGGTGGCCGCCGGGGGCGAGTCCGTCACCGTGGAAGTCCCCGAATCGGCAACGGTCGACATTCCGGCCATCCAGGGCACGAACGATGTGAACCAGCTCAAGCATCACCTCGAGATTCAGCGGATGTCCAAGTCGCGGGGCAACGTCATTGACCCGGGCGACCTTGTGGCCCAGTACGGAGCCGACACCGTCCGCACGTATCTCATGTTCGCCTACGAGTGGCAGAAGGGCGGGCCATGGGATAGTCGCGGGATCGTCGGCGCTCATCGATTCCTCGACGATGTGTGGAAGCTCGGCACTGCCGACTACTCCGCCGTCTCAGTCGACGAGTCTGCGGTGGCGGCGCTGCGGCGGCTCGTACACCAGACCCGGGCCAAGGTCGATCGAGACATGGCCGCCTTCAAGTGGAACACGGCCGTGGCCGCTCTCATGGGGCTTCGCAACGAGCTGCAATCCGTGCAGCGCTCGGGAGCCGTCGACGAAGAGGCCTGGGCGGAGGGGATCGACACGCTGTTGCTGCTGCTTGCACCGATTGCCCCGTTCATCGCCGAGGAGGTGTGGCACCTGAGAGGTGGCGAGGGCTCGGTCCACGTGCAGGCATGGCCGGAAGCAGACCCGGAGGTCGCCCGCGATGAAACGGTGACCATGGTTGTGCAGGTGAACGGGAAGGTGCGCGATCGGATCGAGGTCGGCGTTGACACCGATGAGGGCGAGGCCATCTCGCTTGCACTCGCATCGGAGCGGGTGCAGGGGTTCCTCGAGGGTGGTGAGCCGAAGAAGGTCATTGCCCGCCCACCCAAGCTCGTGAACATCGTCATCTGATGGACGAGCCCCGGGAGCCGTCGTCACCGTGGTCGCTCCGCGACCCGATCCTCATCTATGTGGCGGCCCTCGTTTCCTCACTCGTCGGGCTCATCGCCGCCCACTTCGTCGGATTCGTCGACCTCGTTGAGATCGCCGAGGCCGGGGAGACAACCGACGATCTACCCCGGGTCATCCTGGTGGCTGCCATCTTCCAGTACGGGGCCATGTACGGCGGCTTGAAGTGGCTGAGCGGTCGGAAGGGGACGGGCAACTTCCAGGAGGACTACCACCTGCACGTGTCCTCAACCGACTGGCCATACTTCCTCTACGGGGTCGGCCTGCTGTTCGTCTCCGGGATCATCCTGACCGGGATCTTCTCGTGGCTCGGGGTCGAGGCTCCTACTCAGGAGGTCGTTGAAGCGGCCGAATCGAGCGACAGTTTCGGCGAGTTGGTCGTCATCGTGCTCGTGATCGCCGTACTCGCCCCCATCCTGGAGGAGATGCTGTTCCGGGGAGTGCTGCTCGATGTTCTCAAGTCGCGCATGGCTCTGAACCCGGCCATCTGGACCACCGGTATCGTCTTCGGGCTCGTGCACCTGACCGATCCCGCCACCTTTCTCCTCATCCCCGCTCTCGCCGGCCTCGGTGTCATCCTCGGCTACGTGAGAATCCGCAGCGGCGGCTCACTGAGCCGGCCCATCCTCATGCACATGGGGTTCAATGCGGTTACGGCGGTTGCGCTGGCGTTTGGGCTCTAGACGGGCCCCGTTCGCCTACGAATCGCCGTCAGGCTCTTCAAGGTCTTCAGCGCCTCCAGGTCTTTCTGCGGGAACCAATTTGCCAAGTCAAGTCGTTGTGTACTCGACAAGGCAACAAGGTGTCGGGGGGCGGAGCACGCATGTTTGGAACGGTGGCAATCGGAAGAATCTCGACCTCCGTGGCTCTCGTGGTCGGTTTGGTGGTGGTGCTGGTCGCCGGCACCGCCCAGCCAGCACCCTCGGTGGAAGTGGACGATCCCGCCATCGGCGCGGTGTCATCTGGTGGTTTGTGGACGGTCCCAGGAGCGGAGCCCTTTTTCTTCGGGGCACCGGGTGACATACCCTTCCTGGGCGATTTCAACGGGGACGGCATGCGCACCCCAGGCCTCTACCGGCCATCCACCGGCTTCGCCTACATCCGCAACACCCTCGACACCGGATTCGCCGACCTCGAATGGTTCATGGGCATACCGGGTGACATGCCACTCGTTGGAGACTGGGACGGCGACGGAGTCGACTCATTCGGTGTCTTTCGGGACGGAACCGTCTTCTTGCGAAACCAGCTGTCCACTGGGGTCGCGGATGTGGCTCCCTACAGCTTCGGCATTCCGGGCGATGTTCCATTTGCCGGTGACTTCGACGGCGACGGGACAGACACGGTGGGGGTGCACCGGCCGACAACCGGGCAGGTGTTCATGAGCAACTCGCAAGTCACGGGTGTGGCCGATCTCGAGTTCTTCTTCGGCAACCCTGGCGACCTGTTTGTCAGCGGCGACTGGGACGGCGACAGCATTGATACTGTCGGAGTCGTCCGCCCATCAACCGACACCTTCTTCTACCGCAATGCCAACGACCAGGGGGTTGCCGACGGGCAGTTCGAGTTTGACGGAGATCTTGTCCCGGTGGTTCCGGCCCCGATGGCACCGGCTCCGCTCGACGCCTCCTACACGGTGACGTTCACCTCGACATGGAGCGCCGCTACCCATCCGACTAGCTTCCCGCCAGGACCCCACTTCTCGGGTCTCGTCGGCGGTTCGCACAACGACCAGGTCACGTTCTGGGAGGCCGGGCAGGTGGCCAGTCCCGGAATCGAGTCCATGGCTGAAACCGGCTCTCAAGGCCTTCTCCTGTCTGAGGTACAGACTGCCATCAACGCCGGCGATGCCGGCGTGGCGTTCTCAGGTGGCGGAATTTCTACGTCGCCGGGATCCGTCAGCCTGAGCCTCGCCCTCAGCCAGGACTACTCACGGGCCACGATTGTCTCGATGCTCGCGCCGAGTCCCGACTGGTTCGTTGGGGTGTCCGGTCTGGACCTGTTCGACGATGGCGCCTGGATAGAAGAGGCGACCGTCACGTTGTGGCCGTACGATGCCGGGACCGACAGCGGCTCGAGTTACACGTCGGGGAACCAGGACACCAATCCGGCCCTGCCCATCACCCGGATCGAGGCCGGTCCGCTCGGCAATGGAGTCCCGCTTGGGCAGTTCGTGTTCACCCTCAATCCACCGGCGTAAACAGAGGAACTGAGCCTGATGTGCGGTGGGCGGTCCGCGGTTCGCGCCCTACTCCACCACTATCCCACTGAGATCCTCTGTTTGTTCGGGGAACGCCATGTTGAGGCGGTCGAACGTGTCGACGAGGATGCGGGAGATGACGAGGTTGCGGTACCACTTGTGCTCGGCGGGGATGACGTACCAGGGGGCGTCTTCGGTGCTTGTCTCTGACATCGCCGTCTCGTAGGCGGCCATGTAGTCGTCCCACAGTTTGCGCTGATCGAGGTCGCCGACATCGAACTTCCAGTGCTTGCTCGGGTCGTCGAGACGGGCCTGGAGCCGGGCGCGTTGCTCCTCTTTGCTGATGTTCAGGTAGAACTTGCGGATGGTCGTTCCCTCGTCGGCCAGCAGCTGCTCGAACGCACGGATGTGCCCGTACCGGCGCTGCCATCGATCCTCGGGCACGAGACCGAGCACCCGCACGATGAGCACGTCCTCGTAGTGACTCCGGTTGAAGATGGTGATCTCCCCGGTGGCCGGCGTGTGCTCATGAACCCTCCACAGGTAGTCGTGGCTGAGCTCTTTGCTCGTCGGTTTCTTGAATGAAGCCACCTTCACGCCCTGCGGGTTGACTCGATCGAACACATGGCGGATGGTCCCGTCTTTGCCGGCCGCGTCCATCGCCTGCAGCACGATGAGCACCTTGTGCTTGCCTTCGGCGTAGAGCAGTTCCTGTTGGGATTCCAGCCGACGGTTGAGCGTTTTCGTCTCGGCCTTGGCTGTCGCTTTGTCGATCCCTCCGGTGTCGGCCGGGTCCAGATCGGCCAATCGAAGCGTCGCTCCCGGGGTTACTCGGTATTTCTCCACCTGTCCTCCTCGTTGTCACTGCTGATTATGGCGAGCGACAAGCATCTTCTCCCAGCCCACCAGTCCTGATATATGTCTCCCCGAGTGGACGGGCGCTCCAACAACCTCTGGGAGGTCCAGTGGACCGGGTGCAATGGATGGTGGCTGCAGCGGTGCTGCTCGTGGCCGGCCTGGCGGGCTGGTGGTTCGGCGGGTCACCCGCGCCGGCACCTCCGCTGCGAGTGACCTCGTCTGCGCCCGACGCACTCGTCACCGTCCACGTCGCCGGGGAGGTGGCCGCTCCCGGGCTCGTCGAAGTTCCCCCCGGGGCCCGGGTAGCCGACGCCGTCTCCGCCGCCGGCGGCCTGCTCGAGTCGGCCGACGCAACCGGCTTGAATCTGGCCGCTCCCGTCGTTGACGGCCAGCAGGTCGTCGTCCGGGCCGTCGGCGAGCTGCCATCGGACGGAGCGGATGGAGCGGGCCCGGTTCATCTCAACACGGCTTCGGCGAGCGACCTCGAGCGGATTGCCGGGGTCGGGCCGGTGCTGGCGGCCCGCATCGTCGAACACCGGGAGACAAACGGGCCCTTTGTGGTCGTCGAGGACTTGCTCGATGTCAGCGGCATCGGAGAGGCAAAGCTGTCGGCCATGCGTGATGGCGTGGTCGTCCCCTGACACCTCTCGAACGGGCGGCTCTCGGGGCGGCAGCCTGGGCGTGGGTGGCGGTGGCTGCCTCCCGCCAGTTCGGGTGGTGGTCGATTCTGCTGATCGTGCCGGGTCTGGTGTCCCGGCGGGTCTGGGTGGTCGGTGTGCTGGTGGCCGGGCTCGTTTCGGGCCTTGCTTCGGCACAGCGCGAACAGACCACCCTTTCGGCCGACCTGCCCTCCGGACGCATTGTCGTGGCCGGCCGACTCGTCGACGATCCCCGACCCTACGGCGTTGATATGCGGGGTCGGGTTGATCCGACTCACCTGTTCACCCGCGCCGGTTGGGAGACGTGGTCGGGTCCCCGGTTGGCGGTGGTCCTCGCCGGGCCGGGTACCGCGGTAGCAGGCGAGCGGGTCAGTGTCTCGGGTCGCCTTCGAGACCGGGCCGGCTTCGTTCGCGGGGATCCGTTCGCCGGTGTGATCGAGGATGCCGTTCTCGAGCGCCTCGGACCGGCGTCGGACCCGTTGTTCCGGGCGGCGAATGCCATCCGGGGCCGGGTGGCCTCGGTCCTGGACAGCGAAGGAGCGGAAGGTGCGCTGCTGGCAGGATTCCTCGTCGGGGACATCGACGGCCTCCCGGAGGGGCGGGTCGAGGATCTGCGATTGGCCGGCCTATCCCACTTCGTGGCGGTGAGCGGAAGCAACGTGGCGCTCTTCCTGGCGGTCTGGTTCATCGCGGCCGGTCCGCTCGGGTGGGGGCCGAGGCGCCGCGCCGTCGTCGGGTTCGTGGGACTGGCGCTCTTCCTGGTCGTGACTCGTTGGGAACCATCGGTGGTCCGCGCCTCGATGATGGCCGGCCTCGTCCTGCTGGGCCGGCTCGGCGGTCTTGCACTCACCCCATGGGTGGCGCTCGGAGCGGCCATCACTACCTCGCTGCTTGTGGCCGGCCAGTTGAGCGGCGACGTCGGATTTCAGCTCTCGGTGGCGGCGACGGCGGGTGTGGTAGCGGGCAGCCGGTGGGTTCGGGAGGTCGGATGGGGGACGGCCGGCCAGGCGCTCGGTATCACTCTCGGAGCCCAACTGGCCGTCGCCCCGTTGCTCCTCGTCCACTTCGGGACCGTCCCGCTTCTGTCTCCACTTACCAATCTCGTCGCTGCTCCGGTGGTAACGCTTGCCACCGCGGTCGGGGGAGGGGCCGTTCTCACCGGATCGGCAATCCTCATCTCAGCCGCCACGTGGCTGGCCGGCGTCGTGCTCAGCATCAGTCGCCTCGCCGCCGGATGGCCACAGCTCGGGTTGGCGGGGCTGGCGGGCGTCGCGGCGATGGCGGGACTGGCTCGAGTTCGGGCGTTGCGGCCCCTGGTTGCGCTGGGGGTCGCCCTCGTCTTGTCGGCCAGCCTCTTGCCGGTCGGTCGGGTTGCTGGGCCCACGGTCGTCTTCCTGGACATCGGCCAGGGGGATGCCACGCTGCTACTCGGGCCGAGTGGCGAGACGATCCTCGTGGATGGAGGCCCTGATCCCACCAGGTTGCTGGCCGCACTGCGGGCGAGAGGGGTCGACCACATCGACTTGATGATCGCAACCCACGGTGACCAGGACCACATCGGCGGACTGGGTGCGGCCCTCGCCGCCTACCCGGTCGGCCGGCTCTGGCACCCCGGGCACGTCGAAGGGTCGGCGTTGTACGACGACCTGCTCGATACGGCCACCGCAGCCGGCCTCAGCATCGAGCTGCCGAGAGCCGGATGGTCGGCCGAGATCGGTTCGTTTCGATTGCAGGTGTTGAGCCCCACGCGGCGCTACGCCGACATCAACGACGAGTCCATCGTCGTGCGGGCGATGGTGGGGAGTATGGACATCCTTCTCACCGGGGATATCGAAGCAACGGCGCAGGCCGAACTGGGCCCGATCCCGGTAGACATCATGAAGGTCCCCCACCACGGTGCCGCCACGACCGATCCCCGGTGGCTGGAAGCCTCACGGGCTGCGATCGCCGTTATCAGTGTCGGCCCCAACGAGTTCGGTCACCCGCACCCCGACGTGCTGGAGGTGCTGGAGAGAAACGGGTCGGAGATCAGGCGGACCGACCGCGAGGGCGATGTCGCCATTCCGCTTCGCCCGTAGGATCGGCCGATGAGCCTCGACCGTGAGACCTCAGACTGGCTTCGACGGCATCTTGGCCCGTCGGCGCGGCCGGGGCGGCCTCTGGTCCGGGGTGTCACGAGCGAGGTGAGGCTCGTCGAAGCGGGCCATCGCCCGGCCGTACTCAAACGGGTGACGAACGACGCCTGGTTGGCCGAACGCCCCGATGTCGTCGAGTACGAAGCGAAGGTTCTGGATTGGCTCGCGGCCGGACCGATTCCGGTGCCGGCGGTGCTGGCGGTGGACGGGACCGGGGAAGAGAGCGGTACGCCCTCGCTGCTGCTCTCGCTCCTCGACGGTGAACCGGCGGGAGAAACGGCGAGCCCTGAGGCCTGGATGGCAGCACTCGTCGATACTGCGATCTCGATTGCCTCGCTTGTTCCCCCCGATTGGATTCGTCGATTCGGTCGCTATCTCGAAGCATCGGATGCCGCCCCACCGCCCTGGGCCGCCGACGTCGCTCCGTGGCGTCGTGCCATCGAGGTGGTATCGGAGCCTCCGCCTGCGGTCGGGCGAGGGTTCATTCACCGGGACTTTCATCCGTGGAACGTGCTGTGGAACGGGGGGCTGGCCGGCGTCGTGGATTGGTCCCAGGCCTCCGTCGGCCCGATCGCCATGGACGTAGCCCACTGCCGGGCCAATCTGGCGATCGGATTCGACGAGGAAGTGGCCGACGAGTTCAGATCTCGGTGGGAATCCAGAACCGGTCTGAGTCACTC
>SHLN01000091.1 GCA_004283105.1 Acidimicrobiia bacterium | reverse complement strand
TGTCCGCCTTGCCCCAGCCGTATCGGAAGTACTGGCGAGCGACCGCCCGGAACGCGGTACGCGGCCGGTACGTCGATTGAATGGCCGGATCGAGCAAGATCGTGGCCCCTTGCCGGCGCCATCGGTAGTAGAGATCGGCATCCTCTGCTACTCCGGGCAGATCGCGATATCCGCCGAGCCGGGCGAAGTCGGCCGCCCGGAAGGCACCCAGGTAGACGGTATCCACGAGCGATCGATGCGTCTGGTGCCGGTAGCGGGCCGGGCCGACTGCCCAGGCCGATGCCATGGCAGACACGACGGCGCGGCCGACGGGCGTATCGCTCTCGGGGATCATGCGCCCTCCTGCCGCCGTCGCCCCCGATTCTTCGAGCGCCGCCACCGAGGCTCCGACATAGTCGGGGGAGTAGACGGCGTGACCGTCCACTCGCACGAGGATCTCTCCCGTGGCCTGCTCGGCCGCCCGGTTGAGCCCCGACCATTGCCGCCGTTCCGGATTGTCGACGAGGACGATCCTCCCCTCCGCCGCGAACGCTTCGAGCGCCTGGCGGGTGCCGTCGGTTGAGCGACCGTCTGCCACCACGATTTCGATCGGTCCGCCGTACGCTTGTGCCTCCAGGCTGGCGAGACACGGTTCGAGGTAGCCGGACTCGTTGAACACGGGCAGGATGATGGACACGGCGGGCAGCACGGCGGGAGCATACCCTTCAGGAATTGGCGGTTCGGCCGATGTCTCCCGTATGCGCAAGATCGCCGTACCCCTCATCGCCCTCGCCGTCCTGGCCTCATTGCCCAGTGTCGGCGGGACCGCCCACGCCGCCGGTCCCGAGCTCATCGTCGGCTCCGGCCCCATCTATGCCGGGATGTATCCGAACACGTTCTGGTTCTCGAGCGACTTCGACACGTTTGAGACCGATACCGGCCAGCGGATCACGTTTGCCGGACGGTTCCACAACGTTCGGGAGAACGACGGGTGGCCGGAAGCGACCAAGTGGACGCTCGAAGAGGCATGGACTGCCGGCTCGACGCCGTTTTCCAACCTGCAATTCACCCGGGTCGAGGAGACGGCCGCCTATGTAGCGAGCGGCGCCCTTGATGCTCAGATCACCGTGTGGGCGACGGCAGTGAAGGACTGGCTCGACCTCGGTGGGGGCCGGTCCCTCATCATTGCGCCGATGCAGGAGATGAATGGTGATTGGGTCTACTACGGCATGGACCCCGCCAACTACAAGCTCGCCTACGCCAGGATCCGCAGCATTGTGGAAGCCACGGTCACGGATCCGACCATGGTCCGCTGGGCGTTTGCTCCCAACGGCTGGTCGGAGGAGCCATACGGGATCGCCGACTATTACCCGGGCGGCGGCCTCGTCGACATCATTTCCCTCAGCACGTACAACTTCGGTGATCATCCCGGCTCGAATGGATGGATGAATCCTCCGATGTCGATTCAGCAGTGGGTCGATGAAGCGAGAGACACGATTCCCGGCGCGGCGGACAAGCCATTCCTGCTCGCCCAAACCGCCAGCGTGAGTTCTGGTGGAGACAAGGACGCCTGGGTCGCAGACATGTTCACGCAGGTTGCCGGCGACCCGAACCTCGTTGGGTTCATCTACTTCAACATCGACGAGACCTCGTTCAACCCCGATCGAGACTGGAAGATCTGGCAGGACGACGTCGGGTACTCGGGCTATGCCGGCTTCGTCGAGGGCATGGGTCGTGCCACCACCGGCTACCAGTTCCCGCTCACCAACTGGTTCCAGTCCGGGCCGCTGCCGTTCGTGCAGTACGAGCCGCCCTGTCCCGAAGGATCAGATTGCGACACGATCGCCTTCGTCGATCCCGGCTCGGAAATCAACCTGCTGTCGGATATCCACCCCGCTGCCACCACGAACGAGTTCTACTACGGGACCCCGGCGGACGTGCCGCTGATGGGGGACTGGGATTGTGATGGGACCGCCACCCCGGGGATGTATCGGCCCGCCAACGGCTTCGTGTATCTGCGCAACTCCAATGACACGGGAGTGGCCGATGAGGAGTTCTTCTTCGGAATCGCCGGGGATATCCCCATCGTCGGGGACTGGAACAACAACAGCTGCGACACGCTCGGGATCTATCGAAACGGGCGGGTCTTCATCAAGAACACCCTCGGGACCGGGTTCGCCGATTACGACTTCTGGTACGGCGTGCCGGGTGATCGTCCGTTCACCGGTGACTTCGACGGGGATGGGGTCGACACCGTCGGCCTCTATCGCGAGTCGAGCGGCTTTGTCTACTTCCGCAACACCCTCGATAGCGGCGTCGCCGACTTCGAGTTCTGGTATGGCGCTCCGTCCGATCGGATCCTGGCCGGTGACTGGAACGGCGATGGAAGCGACACCGTGGCCGTCTACCGTCCCTCCGACGACAAGGTCTACTTCCGGTTCACGAACACCTTCGGGGTGGCCGACTACACGCTCGAGGTAGACCCCGGCTACCGGGACGCGATGACCGCCCGCTAGATCGGTTCCCGATCTAGCGGGATACCTTCTGTCACGTTTCGGCCGGAATCGGAGGTACGTGGCGGAAAGGGCCGAAACGTCGACTGCTTCCGCCTGAAATGACCGTGTCGAAGGCCGGCGCCGCCGGCGCCGGGCCCAGCGCCAAACACGTTGATGGTCATTTACGCTTGTCGTCGGTCGTGTCTTGACGGCCAACGGGCAACGGGTAACGGGCAACGACCGCAGAAGCGGTGCGGTCCCTCCACCAATCAAGCAATTCCTCCAACTGCCGATGCTTTCTGTGACGACTGATACCACAGAAAGTGTTGATTCGGGCAATGATTCGGCGGCTCATTCTCCTCTTTACCGGCTTGCTGCTCGTGCTGGCGGCGGTGGCGCTGCCGGCGGGAGCGGTGAGCACGAACGAGGCGGTGGCCGAATCGGACTTCCTTCGTCTCATCAACGAGCGGCGAGCCGAATTCAGTCTCGCCCCGCTCGGCTCCTACTGGGATCTCGTCGACGATGCTCGCGACCACAGCCGCTATCAGTCGGAGGGCAATTGCCCCGACGGGGAGCGGATCTGTCACAATCCCGCCCTCGGTTCGGTCACGACCAACTGGTTCGCACTCGGCGAAAACGTCGGGGTGGGCTACGACGTCGACGGCCTCGACCGGGCCTTCTGGGAATCGGCCGCTCACCAGGCCAATGTGGTCGGCAACTACAACTACGCCGGAGTCGGTGTCGTCATTCAAGACGGCGGAACCATGTACGTGACCGTCGTCTTCATGCGAGGCCCGGAGGGCCTGTCGCCGACCCCGCCCGCAGCAGGGGACGTGGCGGGGCATGAGTTTCCGGCCGGAGCGGATCGGGTCGGCGTGCACGATCCCGGCCGCGGAACCTGGTCGCTCGATGGGGAGGGGGCTGATTTCTACTACGGCGTTCCGTCTGACCGGCCGGTGGCGTGTGACTGGGATGGCGACGGCGACAGCACCGTCGGCCTCTATCGTGCCTCGACCGGCTATCTCTATCTGCGCAACGTGAACGAGTTCGGCGTTGCCGACATTGCCATCTTCTACGGGATTCCTGAGGACGTTCCCCTGTGCGGGGACTGGGACGGGGATGGGATCGAATCGATCGGGATCTTCCGTCCGTCCGAGTCGACGTTCTACCTCCGGAACAGCAACTCGCTCGGCTTTGCCGACGTGGAGTTCCGATTCGGTCGTTCCGGCGACATCCCGCTGGCCGGCGACTGGTTTGGGTCCGACCACGACAGCATCGGGGTGTTCCGACCGTCCACCGGCATGCTCTACCTCGCCGATGGCAAGAATGGGCTCGGCAATGTCATGGCCCTGCCGAGGACGGACCTGGTCCCGGCCGATCAGCTTGTGGTCGGTGATTGGGATGCCGACGGCACCGACACGCTCGGGTTCGTGCGTCCCGGCAGCGGTACGTTTCGACTGCTCCTCGACCACCAGCCTGATGCCGAGACGGTGCTCATCCCCTTCAGGACCGCCGGCCGCACGCCGGTGGCCGGTGTCTGGTAGCGGCGACTAGGCCACCAGCCGCCGCACGATCCGCAGGTACCAGACGGCCAGGCGGTTCAACGCACGGACGAGCGGGTGGATCTCGAACTGATTGATGCCGTCGAAGGCGGCGTCCATCCCGGCCAGGATCGCTCCGTCGCGGACGGTGCGGATGGAGCGGGAGCGGTTTGACTCTTGCCGCAGCAGGGGGATGAGGCGGACGAATCCGCGCCAGCTCTGCAGCTTCTGGCCGAGCCAGCCGTGGCGCACGGCCGCGGCAACGACGGCCAGTTCGACGATGAGCAGCGCCGGAGCCAGCAGCACGAGGGTGGCCGGCTCGTAGTTGGCGAACACCATGCGGAGGCGATTTCGCTCCAGGTAGTACATCTTGCGGGCGTGGCGGCCGAATTCGTAGTCGTGCGCGACGCGCGAGGCCGGCACCTGCACGCTCTTGAGTCCCATCAGTCGCAGTCGCCAGCCGAGGTCGACGTCCTCGAGGTAGAGGAAGTACTCGTCGCGAAACCCGCCGAGGTGATCGAACAACCGCCGGTCTATGACGAAGGCGGCTCCCGATGGGAACGGAACCTCGGTTTCGGATATGTCGTCCGGGATCGGCTCCCCGCTGTCGGTCGACCAGGCAAAGCCGAGATACGTGAGCGCACTGCCGGAGGTGAACCAGTGATCGGGAGCGTACGTGAGATCCATGACGGGCATGGCGGCACCAACGTCCGGGCGGCTGATCGCCTCCACGAGGGGCGGGAGCCATCCCGGCGTCGGCTCGGTGTCGGGATTGAGAAAGGCGATCACCTCTCCCCGGGTGAGCGAGGCGCCGAGATTGCAGCCGTACGGGAACCCGTGGTTCTCGTCGAGGGCGACGAGCTTCACCCCCATGCGCTCCACGATCCGGACGGTGCCGTCGCTGGATGCATTGTCGACGACGATGATCTCTTCCGGCCCCTCGGGGTCGTTCAAGAGGATCCCGAGCGACGCTTCGATGTGGGCTTCGGAATTGTGGGTGACGAGGACGAGTGAGACAGGTGTCAACCGGCGTCCCACACCCCGGCCACCGGGGTCATGTGGGCCTCGCCGAAGAGCTCGATCGTGTGATTGGCGTATTGCATCTCGAAGTCGTCTCGAAGATAGAACGCAACGTCGGGCGGGCGAAATACTCCGACCGTGTCGACGCCGTCGCCGTCCCAGTCGCCGGTGATGATCTGGTCCTCGGGAACGGTGTTGTAGACGTAGTCGATATCGATGGTCGGATCGGTCAATGAGTTGGTGAGTGACAGCGTCCGGCCGACCGGGTCGTAGAGGCCGACGGTGTCGTCGCCGTCCCCGTCCCAGTCACCGGCCAGGGGCACGCTACCGGGCGCCGCCAGCACCACTTCGACGTCGGCGAACATCGTTGCGTTCGTGTTGGCCAGGTAGAACGTGCCGGTCGATGGCCGGAAGATTCCGATGGTGTCGGTTCCGTTCCCGTCCCAGTCGCCGCAGATGGGGCGATCCTCCGGGATTCCGAAGTAGAAGGCGTTGTCGGCCGTCCCGAAGTCGTTGGTGTTGCGCAAGTACATGAACCCGGACGATGCCCGGTACAGGCCGACGGTGCTCACGCCATCGAGCCCATCCCAGTCGCACACCATCGGAATATCGTCGGGAACTCCGTAGTAGAAGGGAGGGCGCTCGGACCCGTCAGCATCGCGCACATACCATTCCCCGGTGTTCGAGTCATGCAAGCCGACCTGGTCCGGCAGCGGGCCGCCGCCTCCGGTGTCCCATCCGTTGGGGATGTACTTGTCGACCGACGTGATCTGCATCGAGTAGAAGCCGAGTTGTGATCTGAGCCGGCGGGCGAGGCGCGTGGTGGATGCAGGTGACCCGCCGTCCGTACCCGTGAACGTCACCTGGTAGGCGCTCTGATAGGCAGTACCCGGACGGAGCCAGGAGGCGATGGTCACGTCCTCGACGTCATCCCATCCCAGGATGGCGGCCAGTTCCGTGTGCGTGAATGCCTTCTCCCAGGTACCGAGGGGATTGCCTGCTTCGGGAATCACAGACCAGTGGTCCTCGACGCCGACGAGATAGGGAGGAGTTTCGGACCCTCCGAACGCCACGGCCGAATCCTCGGTGTGGCCGAACGTCGAGGACGAGTAGTAGGTGGGAACGGCAATCGGCGAGCCCGCCCGCGGATGGAACGAGGGAGCCTCGACGGCTCCGTGGTAGAGAACGAGGCCGGCGGTGGCATCGACCGCATCGATCCAGGATGCAGCTCCCCGACCCCACCCGGCGTAGAACTGGTCGACGGTCGAGTCGTAGAGCTGGCACCAGCACAGCTCCTGGCGGAGGCTGGACGATTCGGGTGAGCCCCGCAGCGCCTGCTTGTTGGCGGCGTATGAGCGCCCGGCCACCGCCTGTGCCTTCAGGGCCTCGTCGCCCCAGCTGTACGGAACCTCGAGCAGGCCGTAGAGGTAGTCCTCCATGTCGAGCCTGGCAACGAGGTGAAAACCGCTGACCGTGTCGCCGGCTGCTGCATTCGGCCGGATGAGGAGGGTGCCGCGGGAGTAGCACCGCTCACCGGACTGGTCGCACGACGGACTCCCGTCCGCAATGGTGGTATCGAGTGCCACGGTCGGAGCATCCGACCATCCATCCCACTCGATGTCGAAGTCGCACGGGCCGGACGGCCAGGTAACGGCTCCAACGCTGAACGTGCAGGAGCCGTCGGCAAAATCGAAGGACATCGTGTTGTAGTGGAGGACGTCGGCCCGTTCGTCTCCCCGGGTGACGGTCACGTGATGTGGCTCGGCCGCGATCGGCCAGATCTTGATGTCCTTGCTCGTGAGATTCTGCTCGAGGCCGACCCAGACGGGGCCCTCGTCACCGATCTGGGTCGGGCCCGGATCAGGCTGGAGGAAGGCGAAGTCAACCCCGGTGAAGTAGGTGCTGAGGATCTGTTGCCAGCTCCGACCCATCATCGCCTGGCCCTGGGCTCCGTACTGGCTCATGCCGGTCCCGTGGCCGTACCCGCCACCGGTGAATGTGAAGGTCGGCGCGGTCGGTGGGTCGGCCGAGGCGGCACCCGGGACGGCGAGTAAGGAAAGGGCAAGGCCAACGCCTAGCCATCTCCGGGCGCGCGCGGCGAAAAGGCTGCTCATAGCAACAATGTCGGCATGTACTCCGCTTCCTTGATGCCCGAGCCAAGTGTACGGGAATCGCGAAAACTGTGGAGGGCGGGAACGCTTCGCGTTCCTTGGGAGCCACTTCGTGGCTCCTGGCACTGGCAATGGGCCGCCCGGCTATCGGCTTTCGGCTATCGGCCGTCGGCCAGAGCCCTTCGCAGCGGTCGGGGGCAGTTGAGCCGTAGGGACCGGGCTGTCAGCTGTGAGCGATGAGCCTTCGGCAAGTCAGTCCCGCTCGACGCTCCCCGCCGGGGTGCAGAACTCGTCGTATTCGACGAGGCGGGGTGGGGTGGACTCGTCTGCGCAGGCCGGGCAGGCGGGATTGCGACGGAAGGTGAGGCGTTGAAACTCTCCGTCGAGCGCGTCGAAGGCCAGCAGGGTGCCGACCAGTGGCTCGCCGATGCCGAGGAGCAGTTTCGTCGTCTCGAGGGCCTGGATGGAGCCGATGATGCCGGGAACGACGCCGAGCACGCCGGCCTCTGCGCACGACGGCGCCAGCTCGGCCGGGGGAGGCACTGCGGCCAGGCACCGGTAGCAGGGACCCTCGTACGGCTTGAAGACCGTCGCCTGGCCTTCGAATCGAAACACCGAGCCGTGCACCACCGGCCGGCGGGCGTGCAGGGAGGCATCGTTGAGCAGGTAGCGGGTCGGGAAGTTGTCTGCCCCGTCCACGATCACGTCGTGATCGGTCACGAGATCGACGACGTTGTCAACCGTCAGTCGCTCCTTGTAGGCAACGACATTCACGTCCGGATTGATGTTGGCGATGGTCTGGCGGGCAGATTCCACCTTCGGGCTACCGATGCGGTCCACGCCGTGGAGCACCTGCCGCTGGAGGTTCGAGACGTCGACGACATCGTGATCGATGATGCCGAGCGTCCCAACGCCGGCAGCCGCCAGATAGAGGGCGGCCGGAGATCCAAGCCCGCCGGCCCCGACGAGCAGGACCCGCGAGTCGAGGAGACGTGACTGACCGGCCTCGCCGACTTCGGGGAGCAGGAGGTGCCGGCTGTAGCGGCTTCGCTGGTCACTCCTGAGGGTGAGGGGCGTGTCCCAGCTGCGGCCTTCCCGCTTCCACCGCTCGACCCCACCCGCCATGGAGCTCACGTTCGTGTACCCGAGCCCCTCGAGTGATTCGGCCGCCAGCGCGGATCGCTCCCCGACGGCGCAGTAGAGGATGATCTCGGTCCCCGGGTCCGGGACCCGTCCGGGAATCGTGCTTTCCAGGACACCGCGGGGGATGTTGGCGGCATTGCCGATGGCGCCGAGCTCGTATTCATTGCTCTCGCGCACGTCGATGAACACCGCCCGGTCGAGGGCGGCCTCAGCCTCTTCGGGCGAAACCTCGCGAATTCGCTCCCGCGCAGCCGCAACGAGCTCTTTGAAGGAGGGCATCTACTGCAGTGTAAAGGGGACCCGCTCGTCTGAGTCCCTCGTTGCCCGTTGCCCGTTGCCCGTTGCCCGTTGCCCGTTGGGCAGGTGACCGGTGACCGGTGACCGGTGACTATCCATTTCTTTCGCGTACTAAACCATCTATCTTGACACTAAACAGCGTTGTCTGTTATTAATCCTTCCATGCGGTCCGCAGTGCCACGTCGAAATGCTCGTCCTCCCATTCCGGTGCCCGGCACTGCGGGCCGCAGCCCCCTTCACGGGAGCCCGACGGTGCATCGTCGACCGATGATCAGGCCGCGACTGTGGCTCACTCCGGTCGGGTACCGGGCCGATCACGAGTACGTACGCCGGTATTGGACGGCCGCCATCGGCGCCGGCGCGGTTGCCGACCTCCTCCGCCTCATGCAAGCCGCCAAACGACACAAATCCATCCGCCGCCCGGTCAACACCCCCGCCCTGGTCCGCTTGGGCCTGGTGGTCGGTCAGGCGAACCACCTCTGGGTGCGGTCCACCGTGCCGCCCGTCCCGAACGAGTTGCTGAGGCGACTCACCCCCGCCCTCCGCCACGAGCTAACCCAGCTGGATCGCCGTTGACGGCAACCCGAAGGCTGCATGGCCGGGTTAGGGCAACGGCGAGAACACAGGAACGCGCCTAGCAACCCTGCGGGTTGCCCACGCCACCCCCGGCCCTCCCAGAGGGAGGGGTGAAGATCGGGCTGTTGACCGTTGACCGTTGACCGTTGACGGCAACCCGAGGGGTTGCCTCCTATTCGTCCGGTGCCCGGCCGATGACGATCGTGACGATCGTGTCGGCACCCACCTCAGTGCCGGGC
>SHLN01000003.1 GCA_004283105.1 Acidimicrobiia bacterium | reverse complement strand
TGTCCGAGTATGCCGCCCAGGCGGAGGATCTGGTGGCCGAGATGGAGTCGCAGTTCCAGTCACTCGATGCCGCCTGGGAATCCCAAAACCCGTCCGTGGAAGGTGCACGCACCTACTGGGACGGCCGTCTCGAAATCCGCTCAGAGTTCCTCGATGGCGTCCGTGCGCTCGACCCACCTACCGCAGTGGAAGATCAGCATGCGGCCGCGCTCGACGTGTTTGCCCGCATCACCGCGGCCGACGAGGCGCTGGCCGAGCGAGCCGACGCCTTCGAAACCATCACCGATCACTGGCAATGGGTGGATACTCCGGAAGGGCGGGCGTCGGATGCGCTCCTCCAGGAGGTGTTCGCATTCTGTCGCGCCAGCCAGGCCGACTTCGACGCCACCAAGGACCTCGAGGGGCTCAAGGACCTCCCCTGGATTCCCTCCGAGATGACCGAAGTCGTCAGCGTCGCCTTCGGCTGCCCAGAGGGGTAGGAGCTACTCGCCGATGGGGCGTATCTCCTAGGGGGCGGCCCGCTAGAGAATGCCGGCTGTTTGCGTCTACCCCGGCCATCGGGGTCGCGAGGGTGAGTCAGTTGGATTCGACGAAGGTCGCGTAGTCGTCGAAGTAGCTCCGGGCGGTTTCTGCTACGTCTCGACCGAGCGTGTTGGGTGATTGTGAGATCGTTTGACGATGCCAGTCACCCATGGTTGCCGCATCAACTGGACTGATACCTTCGAGCCAGAGAACGAACTCCGCCCATTCGCCACGTAGAGGTTCTAACGCCACGTTGGCGCTGAATCGCTGAACTAGCCCCGCGTCGTCGAACACTATCTGAACACCGCTTGCCTGAATCGGCTGCAGGTTCTTGGCTGCTGAGAGCAGATCATTCGTTGATCGGTAGCTGCAGGTAATCGAGAAGACAGCCTGGCAATCGTAGAACTCGATGTCCTGTCCGACGATGACGTCAAACTGGAGTTGGTCAAGGGCTTCCTCGGCGGTGAAGACCTGGCCTGTCACCCCGAAATCGTCGGAGATTGTTGCCAGGAAACGATCTACATTCCCGCTGCTCCACTCGACGGCCAGACTATCGATCAGGACCTGCTGTTCGGGCGTGAGCCCGCCGTCGGACACTGTCGTTGTCGAACCGTTGGCGACATCACTGCCTGGCGAGAACAGAGTGACCGCGAGGACTGCGATCATCAGCACCACCGAAAAGGCCGCGGCAGCTGCAAGCAGCCTCCCGCGTCGAGGCGGCCTCGAGGCCGGTTGAGTTTCAGAGACGTGGTCGAGCTCGGTAGTGGACATAGATTCGATCCTCCCGTCGATCATGGTCAGGAGAGCATTCGCGTCTGGGACACCAGTCACCGGCACGTCTTGGGCCGGAGCCTGATCAGCGTGACGAAGATCGTCGATGATCACTGCTCACCTCCTGCTTCGAAGCGCGAGTTGATGGAGGCATCGGTGACCAGCCGCTCAAGTTTGCGCCGCGCCCTGGCCAGGCGCATGTCGACCGCATCGGCCGAGATCCCAAGCACCTCTCCGATATTCGCAGACGACAACTGCTCCCAAGCACGTAGCCGCAACAGCTCCTGTTCCTCCGGTCGCAACTGATCCAGCGCGGCCAACATCACCCGGTCAGTCTCACGGCGCACTACCACTGGCTCGGGGCCAGGGTCAGACTCGACCGGCTGTGCACCGATCTTCGCCACAAGTCGCAGACCTCTTCTGGTGCCCCGTCGTTGGTTGGCCAACACATGGCGGGCCACGCCGTATATCCATGGCAACACCTCATCAGACGCCGGCGCGTCGGCCATCCTGCGCCACACGATGACGAACACCTCAGCCATCGCATCTCCCACTTCAGCTGGGGGCAAGCGACGCAGGCAATAGTTCCTGACCGCGCCGTAATGAGCGTCATAGATAGCCCGAAAACGGACATCTGTGCTGGGCCTACTGGTCACGGACGATGCGCCTCCCTCGCGTTCAGTCCTCTATGTCCGGCCCCACACCAATCCAACGGTGGCAATCACGATTCTTCCGCCAGGACAGGCCGTCAGACGAACTCGATGCCTTGAGCTAGCGGAAGGTCTCCACCCCAGTTGATGGTGGTGGTCTGGCGGCGCATGTAGGCCTTCCAACTGTCGCTTCCGGCCTCCCGGCCGCCGCCGGTTTCCTTCTCGCCGCCGAAGGCGCCTCCGATCTCGGCGCCCGAGGTGCCGATGTTGACGTTGGCGATGCCGCAGTCAGAGCCCATGTGCGACAGGAACGTCTCGGCGTTCCGGAGGGACTCGGTAAAGATGGCCGACGATAGGCCCTGCCGGACCCCGTTGTGGACGGCCAGACCATCGTCGAGATCGTCGACTTCAATGATCCACAACACCGGTGCGAACGTCTCCTCCTGCACGATCGGAGCATCTTTGCCGATGCGCACCAGGGTCGGTTCGACGAAGTTGCCGGGCATCGAGTCGAGCCGATTACCACCAAACACGACTTCGCCGCCTTGCTCCTGGGCGATCTCGAGCACCTTCATCATCTGATCGACGGCTCCCTGACTGATGAGGGGACCCATCAGTGTCTGCTCCTCGAGCGGATCCCCAATCCGCACCTGCTTGTACACGTCGATGAGCCGGCTGGTCATTTCGTCAGACACGTCCGAGTGCACCAGGAGACGCCGCAGGCTCGTGCAGCGCTGCCCGGCGGTGCCTACGGCGGCGAAGGTTGCCGCCCGGGTGGCGAGGTCGAGGTCGGCGTCGTCCATGACGAGGATGGCATTGTTGCCGCCCAACTCGAGCAGCGGCCGACCGAATCGCTTGAGCACAGTGGGACCGACGATGCGGCCCATGTTGCAGCTGCCGGTGGCCGAGATGAGGGGTACTCGCTCGTCATTCACGAGTGCCGAGCCGACCTGGTCGTCCGTTCCGATGGCAAGGTTGAAGACGCCCTCGAAGCCCGACCCGGCCATCACCTGGTGGCAGATCTCGGTGACCGCCACCGCCGAGAGCGGAGTCCGCAGCGACGGCTTCCAGATGTTCGTGTCACCACACACGGCCGCGATGAGGGCGTTCCATGACCAGACGGCGACCGGGAAGTTGAAGGCGGAGATGATGCCGCACGGGCCGAGTGGGTGCCATTGCTCATACATGCGATGGCGGGAGCGCTCACTCGCCATGGTGAGGCCGTAGAGCTGACGGGAGAGCCCGACGGCGAAGTCGGCGATATCGATCATCTCCTGTACTTCGCCCTCGCCCTCGGCGAGGATCTTGCCAGACTCGAGGCTCACGAGCGCCCCCAGCTCGGTCTTCACATCGCGCAGGGCATTGCCGATCTGGCGGACGTATTCGCCCCGTTTCGGCGCCGGGAGCATCCGCCACTCTTGAAACGTCTCGACGGCCTGTGCGGCGACGAGGTCGTACTCGTCGGTCGTCGCCATGGTGAGCGTGCCGATCGTCTCGCCGGTCGCCGGGTTGATCGAGGCCAGCTCTTCTCCGGATGCGTCTCTCCACTCCCCGGCGTACACGCCGTGGATAGGACCGGAAAGACCGAGTCGCTGCAGGATCGTCGTTGCGTCCACCAGACCTCCTCTTGATCGCACGGTCAGGCTACCGGGCGATCCGGGGCCGGTCAGCCGGCGTTTGGCTGGATCGAGCCCGGATCATCCAGCCGGAGCCACCGATCTACTGCTACCCACCAGGGAGCTCCCAGCACCATCACCAGTGTGAGCACGAGCAGCCAGGGAGCCGGCCGCAACCAGCCCACCAGGAGCGCGGCCACAGCAGCTCCCGCCAGGGTCGGAACGAGCGGCCGATACACCGACGAAAGACGCTCGAAGTCGCGCAGTTCCCTCATTGCCCCGATCAGTGCCACCAGCGCCACCGCCACCGACCCGGCCAGCACCCAGGCAGTGGCCGCCGGAGCCCGTTCGTCGCCGGCGTGCTCGACAAGACTGATCATCGCCGCGCCCGATGCCGCAATTGCCATCGTGATGGGCAGATGGCTGACCATCCAGCCCGACGGTCCGGAGCGCGGGCGTCGTCCACCGATGTAGTCGAAGTAGGTCCACCAGATACCAAAGCCGATCCCGAGGCCGATCATGCCGGTAGCAACGGCTTCAACGGTTCGCTCCACCTCCGAGAGCCCGGTCACCACTCCCACCACGACCTCGCCGAGCACGATGATGGTGAAAAGGCCGAACCGTTCCACGAGAGAATCGGTGGCCTCGAAGGCGATGCCCGGTTCCCGTCGAGCCAATCGCTCGATGGACATCCACAAACCAACCCATGTGACGAGGAAGACGGCCCACGCCACGGTCCGGGCGCCGTCGGGTAGGAACGCACTGGCACCCATGAAGATGACGGAAACGACCATTCCGCTCAGGTACTGACCGGTGAGTCCCATGTACTCCTCGCTGTCCTGGCGCCGCACCGAGTACCACAACCACGTGAGGATCAAGAGAAAGACGGTGTAGACGATGGCAAACCCGCGGCCGCCATCGCCTGCGGCGTCGGCCGTGAAGACGGCCAGCAACGCCAGGGTGAGCATCTGAAGGAACACGAAGGTGCGGGTTCGCCCGTCCTCGCGTCCGTGCAGGTCGTAGTAGGTCGTCCCGTTAAGCCAGGCCAGCCAGATCAACCCGAACACGGTTGCGAACTCACCGACCCCCCGCCACGTGAGATGCAGAGCCAGCTCGTGCGCCGCCCGGGCGATGACAACCACATAGACGAGGTCGTAGAACAGCTCGAGGAAGCTGACCGTCCGATCCTCGATGGCCTCACCATGTGCGCGCGGCGGAAGCCAGAACCGCTGCTTGAACAACGAAAACATCCGTCTCCTCCCTCCGCCCGTGGACGTTAGTGAGCGGCTGGCCACAAGCCGTCGGGAGCTCCCTTCTTCATGCGGGTAGCGGGTAGCGGGTAGCGGGTAGCGAACAGCTGCAAACGACGCGGCTACACCACCGAAGCACGGCTAAGACGTAACGGGCGATTCCTCGGTTGGCATCTCAACCAGCGGCCCATTCGGGGGTGGAGCCGGCGGAGTGTCCGTGCGGTTGCGGCTCTGGCGGACCGCGGGAGTGGTCCTCGGCATCTCGAGCACTTCCTCGAGGACAACGAATTCGACCCCGCCGACCACATCGGAAATGAGGTTGTAGAACACGGCCGAAAGCGTGGCGAGCCCGGTCAGCAGGATCGTGGACACGATGCTGAAGAACACCATGACCCGGAAGTACGAGGGGCCATCGAGGGAGATGTCCTCCTCGAAGATGGCAAGTTCGTTGATGGAATCCACGATCGAGTCCGGGATCCCGCTGTTGCGCAGCAGGGACCAGGCGATCGCAATCCCGATCGAGATCGCCATGACGATGATCAGATTGAAGATGATTGAGACTTTGAGGACGGTCCACGGGTCGATCTTGCGTAAGACCCGCCGAACCCTACGGACAGCCATAGAACCCCTGCTTGGAACGGAGACGATTGTACCCGTAACCGACGCTATGCACGGGCACTCGGGTTCCCGAGATCATTATCAGGCCTCCTCGTCGGGTGAAACTACCGTGAACGCAGTCAGGGAGGCACCCTCTTCGAGGTTCATGACCTTGACACCGGAGGCATCTCGCTTCTGGCGACTGACCGAGCCCCCCTCGGTCCGCATCACGATGCCGTCGCTGGAGGTAGCGAACAGTTGGCTGCCCGGTGAGAATGCCCGGGCACCGATGAGATGGCCGCGGCTCGGGGTGATCTTGATGGCCTTGACGCCAAGGCCACCGCGCTTCTGCTTGGGGAACTGATCCATCTTCGTCCGCTTGCCGTAGCCGGCATCGGTGAGCAGCAGCACCTCGTCACCCTCTCCGTCCTGGGCGGCTGATACGACGTAGTCACCTTCACGGAGCTTGATGCCGCGCACCCCCTGGGTGCTGCGGCCCATGGCCCGGATGTCGCTCTCGGCGAAGCGTATCCCCTGGCCGTTGTGGGTGAACAAGAGGAGATCGGCCTCGCCGCTCGTGGTTCGCACGGCGACGACTTCGTCGTCATCGGCCAGCCTGATGGCGATGAGGCTCGCCTGACGGGAGTCATACTCGGAGAACTTGGTCTTCTTCACCTGTCCCTTGCGGGTGGCGATGACGAGGAACTGTGAGGTCTCGTAGTCGCGGGTGTCCACGACCGCCTCGATCCGTTCATCCGGCTCGATCTGCATGAACGCCTGGGCCAGCGTGCCTTTGGCGGTCCGTTCCTTGCGGGGAATCTCATGGGCCCGGATGCGATACACCTTGCCGCGATTGGTGAAGAACAGCAGGTAGGAGTGAGCCGTGGTGTGGAGCAAGCGGGTGACGACGTCATCCTCCCCCAGCTTGGCGCCCTGGACGCCGCGACCGCCCCGGCCCTGCGCCCGATACGTATTGGCAACGACGGACTTGACGTAGCCAGCCTGGCTGACCGTCACCACGAGCTCCTCATCGGCGATGAGATCCTCCATCGAGAAATCCCCCTCGTCCGGGACGATGCGGGTGCGCCGGTGATCGGCGAACTTCTCCCGGATGTCCGACAGCTCCTTGGCAATGAGCTTGCGCCGCTTGGCCGGGCTCTTCAAGATTGCCTGCAACGCTTTGATGGTCTTCTGGAGCGCAGCGAACTCCTCCCGCAGCTTCTCGCTCTCGAGGGCAGTGAGCCGGCGTAACGGCATGTCGAGAATGTGGTTTGCCTGGATCTCGGTCAACTTGAACGTCTTCATGAGGCCGGCCCGGGCGGTCTCCACGTCGGCCGAGGCCCGGATGAGCTTCACGACTTCATCGATGTTGTCAACGGCGGTGACAAGCCCCTCGAGGATGTGGGCCCGATCCTCCGCCTTCTGCAATCGGAAGGCCGTGCGACGCTCGACGACCTCCATCTGGTGGTCGAGATAGTGCTTGATGGAGTCGGAGAGACCGAGGGTGCGCGGGATTCCATCGACGAGGGCAACGAAGTTGACACCAAAGGTGTCCTGGAGTGGCGTCAGCTTGTAGAGCTGGTTCAACACGACTTGCGCTCGAGCGTCCCGCTTCAGCTCGATAACGAGGCGCGTTCCCACCCGGGAGCTCGACTCGTCCCGCAGGTCGGCGATCCCTTCTATCCGCTTGGCATGCACGAGCTCGGCGATCTTCGTCATGATCCGGTCGTGGCCGGTCTGATAGGGAATCTCGGTCACGATGATGCCGGTCCGGCCCTTGCGGACCTCGTCGACGTCGGTGACGGCGCGAATCTTGATGGACCCGCGGCCGGTCATGAGGGCATCGCGGATGCCGTCGGTTCCGACGATGTAGCCGCCGGTGGGGAAATCGGGGCCTTTGACGAACTCCATGAGGTCTTCGGTCGTGGCCTTCGGGTTGTCGAGCATGTGAATGCAGGCATCGACGACTTCGCCGAGGTTGTGCGGCGGGATATTCGTCGCCATGCCGACGGCGATGCCGGTCGATCCGTTGACCAGGAGGTTGGGGAAACGCCCCGGCAAGACCTCGGGTTGGAGGTACTCCCCCGAGTAGTTCTCGATGAAGTTGACCGTGTCCTCATTGATGCCCTCGAGCATGTGCGTGGACAGGGATTCGAGGCGACACTCGGTGTAGCGATAGGCGGCCGGGGGATCATCTACCGTGCCGAAGTTGCCCTGCGGCTCGATGAGCGGATACCGAGACGAGAAATCCTGGCCGAGCCGAACGAGAGCGTCGTAGATGGCACCGTCGCCGTGCGGGTGGTACTTGCCCATCACGTCGCCGACTACCTGGGCCGACTTCTTGAACGGCGTTCCGGCACGGATGCCGTTCTCCTCCATGGAGTAGAGGATGCGGCGGTGGACCGGCTTGAGGCCGTCGCGCACGTCCGGCAGTGCCCGCGACACAATGACCGACATGGCGTAGTCGAGAAACGACGTCGACATCTCCTCGCGGATGTTGATCTGACCGACGCTGGCTGCTTCTTGTGTCACTAGATGTCCAGGAAGCGAACGTCTTTGGCGTTCTGCTGAATGAAGGTGCGGCGGCCCTCGACGTTGTCGCCCATCAGGGTGCTGAAGATCTCTCCGGCCAGGAACGCGTCCTCCAGCTCAACCCGCATGAGCGTCCGGGTGGCCGGGTCCATGGCCGTCGGCCACAGCTGATCGGCGTTCATCTCGCCGAGTCCCTTGAAGCGGTTGACGCTCGCCTTCTTGCCCTTGTGCTCCTTGCGAAACGCCTCCAGCTCACCATCGTCCTTGAGGTAGGTGACCTGCTTGCCGTGTTTGACCCGGTAGAGGGGCGGTTGAGCGATGTAGACAAAGCCGGCTTCGATGAGCTGGCGCATGTGGCGAAAGAAGAATGTGAGCAACAGCGTGCGAATGTGCGCTCCGTCGACATCGGCATCGGTCAACAGCACGATCTTGTGATAGCGCGCCTTCTCGAGGTCGAACTCGTCGCCGATGTTTGCCCCGACCGCGGTGATGAGGGCCTGAATCTCGTTGTTCTGGAGCACCTTCGGCAGGCGAGCTTTCTCGACGTTGAGGATCTTGCCGCGAATGGGGAGAATCGCCTGGGTCCGGGAATCACGGGCCTGTTTGGCGGGACCGGCCGCAGAGTCGCCCTCGACGATGAACAACTCGGATTCGTCCGGGTCACGCGACGAGCAATCGGCCAGCTTGCCGGGAAGGCCTCCGGACTCGAGCAGGCTCTTCCGACGGGTCAGGTCGCGGGCCTGTCGGGCGGCCATGCGGGCCCGGGCGGCGGTCAGGCACTTGTCAACGATCTTGCGGCCATCCCCCGGGTGGCGTTCCAACCACTCCGGGATGGCCTTGTTGAGGGAGACCTCGACAAATGACCGGATCTCGGTGTTACCGAGCTTGGTCTTCGTCTGGCCCTCGAACTGAGGCTGGCGGACCTTGACGGACAACACGGCGGTGAGGCCCTCGCGGATGTCCTCCCCCTGCAGTGCCGGGTCTTTGTCCTTGATGAGGTTCTTGGCCTTGGCGAAGTCGTTCACGGCTCTCGTCAACGCCCGTCGGAGACCCTCTTCATGAGTACCACCCTCATGGGTGTTGATGTTGTTGGCAAAGGTGAGGACCGTTTCGGTGTAGCCGCCAGTCCATTGCATGGCCAACTCCAGCTCGCCGTCTTCTCCCACAGTCTCGGCGTCGAAGACTCTGGCGTGAAGCGGCTCCCGAGAGCTATTGAGGTATTTGATGAAATCGACGAGGCCTCCCTTGTACTTGAAGACCTCGTCTTCGATCTCCGGGTCGCGCTCATCGATGAGCTTGATCTCGAGACCCTTGTTGAGGAACGCCATCTCTTTGAGGCGGGAGGCCACCGTGGCGTGGCTGTAGTCGGTCGTTTCGGAGAAGATGTCCGGATCGGCCCAGAACGTGATGGTGGTCCCGGTTCGTTTGGCCGCTTTTCCCTTCTTGACGGCCGCGTCCGGCTTACCGAGCGTGTAGCTCTGTGTCCATTGGAACCCGTCGCGGACGACGAGAGCCTCGAGCCGGCTCGAGAGCGCGTTGACGACCGAGACGCCGACGCCGTGCAAGCCCCCGGAGACCGTGTAGGCGCCGGCCTCGAACTTCCCGCCGGCATGAAGGGTGGTCAGGACGGTGGTGAGCGCCGACTGCTTGGCCTTCTTGTGCTTGTCGACGGGAATGCCCCGCCCGTTGTCCTTGACTCGCACTCCCCCGTCGCCCAGCAGCGTGACTTCGATGGCGGAGGCAAACCCGGCCATGGCCTCGTCAACCGAGTTGTCCACAACTTCCCAAATGAGGTGGTGGAGGCCCTTGGGACCGGTCGACCCGATGTACATGGCAGGCCGTTTTCTGACCGCCTCCAGGCCTTCGAGGATGGTGATGTCGCTGGCGTCATAGGACGCGTCTGACGACGACTTCTTGGTTGTTGTTGCCACGCGACCGACCGATTTCGAGGTTATTTACAGATTTGTAATTATACCAGCCGGGGTGCCATAAACCCAAGCTATCTCGGGCACTTTCCGTGGTTGCGGAGGGGTGAACCTGCCCGCAAATCTCACCATCGGAAGGGTCGATTTCTCGCCTGCCCCGCTGCTTCGTCCGGCGCCGCGGCGAGCGGTGTCGTCCGGTGGGCGGGGGGCCTCCGGCGGTCACTCAAAACGGTTGCCGGGCAACCCGCAACCTGACCACTTCGACCGTTCCCTCACCGAGCTGCGCGTCGAGTCGTTCGAGCAGTTCGCCGGTGCGATACCGGAGCAGCGACACGGTTGCCGCGTCGACAACGTCGACGAGCAATTCGCCCGACCGGAGGCCGGACGGCCTCGTCTGGGTGGCCCACGGCTCTCCGGCGAGCGCTTCCCATTCCGTGGTGAGGCGGGCGGCCGTATCTGGTGCCGCCACGCCCAGTTTCTCCAGGAACGGCGTCAGTAGATCGCTGATTGGATCGAGGCTCATTGTTCCACCACGGTACCGGACGGATCCACGTTCCAGTACGTCCCCCCGATGTCGCCCACGTCGTCGTGGCGGGCACTGGACAGGAACGCCTGGGCACCGGGCAGCCGGTCGATGATGGCGGTGGCCCGGCCGGCGTCCAGTTCGGAAAAGACGTCGTCGAGAATGAGTATCGGCGGTTCGTCATATTCGTTCGAGAGCAGGTCGAAGGCAGCCAGGCGCAGCGCGAGAACCAGGGACCGCTGCTCCCCCTGGCTGGCATGGGTGCGCGAGTCGCGGTCTCCGAGCAGCAACCGTGGTTCGTCACGCTGGGGACCGACCGTTGTCATCCGGCGTTCCATGTCCTGTCGTCGGCGAGCAGCCAGTTCGGCTGCAAGCAGCCCGGCGAGATCGTCTTCTGAGGCCTCCCCGGTCGCCCAGGCAGACTCATAGCGCCAGCTCACGGTGTCGGGCCCGAGCGAGCGGTATGCAGCCTGCAGAAACGGTGTCATGGCCGCCGCGGTTGCCCATCGATGGGCGACCACACTCGCTCCACTCGTCGCGATGGCGGCTTCGAAGCTCGCCAATGCGTCGATGTCCGCCATCGGTCCTTCGGCTCTGAGCAAGGCGTTGCGTTGACGGAGCGCCCGATCGAAATCGCCCTGATCGGCCGCGGCGGTGGGCCGCAGCTGGGCCGCCAGATCGTCGAGCAGTCCACGGCGCTGCCCGGCACTCCCCTTCGTCAACTCGAGGTCGTCGGGGAGAAACGTCACACACCGGAGCCGGGCGCGCAGTTCTGCGTTTCGGGAGGGGCGCTTGCCATCGAGCTGCACGCGTCGACGTTGGAGACGGGATAGGAGCACTTCGATCGTGTGTTCCGAGACGGGTCCCGCGATGCCCCCACGAATGACCGCCTCGTCGGATCCGGTGGCGATGAGTGCGTCATCGGGTGCCTTGCGGAATGACCGCAGGGTGCTCAGATAGGTGATGGCTTCCAGCAGGTTCGTCTTGCCGGCCCCGTTGTCGCCCACCAGCAGATTCGTGCCCGGATCGGGACGAAAATCCAACTGTGGATAACTGCGAAACTCCCGCAGCTCGATCCAGTCGAGCCGCACCGCGCTAGAGCCGGACCGGCATCAACAGATAGAGGAAGTCGGGCGAGCTTGCTCCCCGCAGGATCCCCGGCTTCAGCCCATCGAGAACCTCGAACACGACCTCGTCATCCTCGATCGCACTGACGCCATCACTCAAGTACCGGGGATTGAAGGCAATGGTCATCTTCTCTCCCGTGTACTCCCCCTCGACCCGCTCGGCCGTCCCGCCAACTTCCTGGCGGGTCACGCTGACGTCGACTCCCCCGTCACTCATTTCGAGCCGGACCGGGATGTGATCCTCGGCCACAAGCGAAGCCCGGTCGATCGCATCGAGGATGGCACTCTTGGCCACGGTCAACCGATTGGCGTACGTGTCGGGAATGAGCTGGCGATAGTTCGGGAAGGCACCCTCGATGAGCCGGACCGTCAGAGATCCCCGATCCGAGGAAAAGCTCGCCTCCCGATCGCCAACATTCACATTCACCTTCTCGGCACCGATCGTGCGTCCGAGCTCTCGCAGGCCCCGCACGGGGACGAGACCGGTCCCGCCCGGCTCGACGCCGGGAAGGTCCCGAACCGCCAACCGATACGAATCGGTCGCCACCAGACGAAGCGCCCCTTCGTTCGGCTCGAAGAGCACACCGGTCAGAATCGGCCTGGCATCATCGTGCGAGGCGGCGACAGAGACCTGACCAATGGCCCGCACTACCTCGTCCCCATCCACCTGGATGCCGCCAGTTTCGGCATCCTCGGCTACCAGCCTGGGAAAGTCATCGACGGCCAGCTGCCTGAGTCGAAAGCTGGGTCCGTTGCCGGTAATTTCGACCTCGCCCTCGTCCGTGCGGATGGTGACCGCGCCGGGGGGGAGCTTGCGTACGGCCTCGGCCGCCAACCGCGCTGGGATCACAGCCTTGCCCTCTTCGAGCGTCTCCACCTCGAGGCTCGTGTGGACGGTCATTTCCAGGTCACTACCGGTCACACGGAGACGATTGCCCTGGACCTCGCACAGGATTCCCTGCAACACCTCAACGGGGGCACGGGTCCCGACAGCCCGTGTTGCTCTCGCAAGCACATCGGCGAGATCGTCGTGTTCAGCTCTCAAGTGCACAGGCTGTCTCCTTCTTCTTCTTTTCTTCTAGTTGATTGGTAGACGTAGTAGTAGGGGGTGTGGATTGTGGGAAACCGGCTCGAAGGTCCCAAAGAATGGGGCGTTTCTGTGATGCCGGCATGTGTATGAATCCTGAGCCTATCCACCGGCTCGGACGCAAGCAGTGCCGAGCTGGGGACAACTCGGCGGGCGTCAACAGGCCACGAGGGGTTTTCCACACCGGGTGTGGGTGATGGAAAGAGCGGACTGATATCAGACATGGAGTCAACCGCCCCGGAGGTTCTGGGAGAGAGCGGTCACCTGATCGAACGTTGCCTTGTCCTCAACCATGAGCGCCTTCACTCGATCGAGGGCGTGCATGACCGTGGTGTGGTCCCGGCCACCGAAGGCGCGGCCAATCTTGGGAAGGGAGAGGTCTGTCAACTCCCGGCACAGGTACATGGCGGTTTGGCGAGCTCGTACGAGCGGCTGGCGACGGCTCGGGCCGATGAGGTCGGCCGGACTCAGACCGGTGGCCGCGGCGGTTGCGCCGATGATCTCCTCGGGATGGAGGGTGCGCTGGCTGGCAGTCGGAATGAGATCCTGCAGGACGTCGGTGGCCATGTCGAGAGTGATTTCCTGCTGAGTGAGGGCCGCATAGGCGGTAATGCGAGTGAGAGCGCCCTCCAACTCCCGGATGTTGTTGGGAACATGGGAGGCGATGAATTCGAGAACGGATTCGGGAACCTCCCGGGGGGCGAACTCGGCGTTCTTGTGGAGGATGGCGAGGCGGGTTTCGACATCGGGAGGCTGAATGTCGGTCAGGAGGCCCCATTCGAAACGGCTGCGGAGCCGGTCTTCGAGGGTTGAGAGATGGCGGGGGTGCCGATCAGAGGTGATCACCAGCTGGCTGCCTGCCTGATGAAGTGTGTTGAACGTGTGGAAGAACTCCTCGAGGATCTGCTCCTTGCCTTCGAAGAACTGGACATCGTCGAGTAGGAGGATGTCGATCCGGCGGTAGCGATTCTTGAACTCGTCCATCCGCTTGCGCCGGATTCCGTCGACAAAGTCGTTGAAGAAGTCTTCCGAGGTCACGTATCGCATGACGAGGCCGGGATTGATCTCCCGCGATTGCGCCGCCACCGAATGGAGGAGGTGGGTCTTGCCCAAACCGGCCGGCCCGTAGATGAACAACGGGTTGTAGTGCTTGCCGGGTTGCTCGGCCACCGCCATGGCGGCCGCGTACGCAAAGCGATTGGAGGGCCCCACGATGAAGTTCTCAAAGGAGTACTTCGGCGCCGACGAGGGTTCGATGCCGGGCTCGACGAGGACCGGTTCGGCGCGGGGCTCTTCCTCCAGGATCTCAGAGGCCGAGAGGTTGATGTCTGCCGGGCGAGCCTCCAGCTGGACCTCGGACGCGTCGAAGATATCGGTCGCCACCTGTGACAACAGTGTTCCGTACTTCTCGCTGACCCAGCGCAAATGGAATTCGCTCGGTGTCGATATCGACAGCGTGCCCGACTCTTCCTGCAGGAACTCGAGGGGTTCCAGCCAGGTTTGCCAGGTAACCGGGGTCACGCGATTGCGGAGTGCCTGCCGATATTGGTCCCAGGCACCAGTAACTGATTGGGGTTTCAACTGTCCTCCGCCTATCTCAAATCGTCCACAGAATTATCCACAGCGTGTGGAGAACCGAGGTGCAGTTGGTAACAGCCCCTTTGTTACCGGTCCGCCGGGAAGAAATCTCGGTCCAGCGCCGCGGCATTATATGAACGGTTCCCCAACCCCTCAAGAACGACAAAAACGGAGCTACCCGCGTCTTAGTGCTAAACGCAGCGGGCGCGATTCCAGCGGAGAAACGGCGGTTTCGCGTGGCTTCAGATTCGCGCGAACGACGCATTTCGGCGGTCCCCGATTTTCGCAGGTCTAGGAAAACATTCGCGAGCACGCCGCTTCCGGGGCCTTTTCGAGGCGCAACATGGGCGAGCGCTCGATTCGCTACCCGCGGCCGGCTTCCCGCTTCCCGCCGAACCAGAGCCGAATCCGGATCCACGGGAGAGCTTCGGTGGAGTCTGTTGTCCACAAAGACTCCGGCGGGTAGCGGACAGCGGGTAGCGGGTAGCGGGCGTAGTTCTTTGACTTATAGCGGCGCCGTCCGTAGTCTTCTCCGGTCGAACGGGATCTATGAAACGAACATATCAACCTAAGAACCGACGCCGGAAGCGCAAGCACGGTTTTCGCGCCCGTATGCGTACCCGAGCGGGTCGCGAAGTACTGCGGCGTCGCCGATCGAAAGGTCGGAAACGCCTCGCGGCGTAGCCAACGATTCGTTTCACTCCGAAGCCGGGACGACTTCCAGCGGGTTTACCGCCGGGGCCGCCGGTTTCGATCAGTCGGGCTGACCGTTCTGATGCTGGAAGGACCTTCGACGGTGCCCCGACTGGGTATCGTCGCCGGTAAGAAAGTAGGCAACGCAGTCAATCGGAATCGGGCGAAGAGAAGGTTGCGGGAGGCCGCCCACCTGGCAACCCTTCATCCACAGACCGATTACATCTTGATTGCGGGCCCGGAATGTATCGAGATGGACTTTGGCGACCTCGTGGAGGCCATCTCCGGGAAGGATGAGCGGTGAGCGAAGAATTGCGTTGGTATCAACCGGCGTACTGGATTCGAGGCGCCATTCGCGCCTATCAACACCTGGTATCCCGCCGAACCGGCTCGAATTGCCGTTTTTTGCCAACCTGCTCGGCGTACGCCGTCGAGGCCGTCGAAACCCACGGTGCGCTGCGGGGTAGCTGGCTGACCGTTCGTCGTGTGGCGAGCTGCAACCCGGTGAGCACCAGGGGGTTCGTCCACCAGCCGGTTCCACCGCGACGGGAGACCATCGATGCTTGATCCAATTATCGAATTTCTGGGAGCCATCCTCTCGTTCCTCTACCAAATATTCCCAAATGTTGGGTTGGCGATCATCCTCCTGACGGTGGTCGTGAACCTGGCAATGTTCCCGCTCACGTTGAAGCAGACCCGCTCGATGAAGGCGATGCAGGAAATCCAGCCGCTCGTCAAGGATCTTCAGAAGAAATACAAGGACGACCGCCAGCAGCTCAACGAAGAGATGGTCGCCCTCTACAAAGAAAAGGGCGTGAATCCGGCGGCCGGTTGCCTACCCATGATCATTCAGCTTCCGATCTGGTTCTCGCTGTTCCGACTGCTGCAGAGTTTCCGTCCCGGCGACGCCGACAACACCAGGTTCCTGAGCGCCGAATCCAACCTGGGCGAGGCGATTTCGGCGGGGGACACGAGCTTCCTCGGGATGGACATGGTGGTTTCTCCGAGTGAGGCGATCTCGGACGGCATCGGCGGCGCGCTCCCCTACATCCTCCTCGTTGTGTTCATCATCGTCACCGGCTACTACCAGCAGGCGCAGCTGACCAAGCGCCGGAAGAAGGACGGTTCCGACGTCAACGACACCCCGCAGGCCAGGCAAATGCAGACCTTCACGAAGGTGCTCCCGGTCGTCTTTGGTTTCATTTCCTACACGCTCCTGGCCGGTGTCGATCTCTATATCGCTTCGGGTCAGGTCGTTCGTATCGGACAGCAGGCGTTCATCATCCGACTCGACGAGCGGCATGCCGCCCAGGCGGCAGCGGCGCCGGTTCCGGAACCCGAACCGGAGGAGAAAGAGACCCCGGCAAAGAAGGACTATCAGGGGTCCAAGAAGAAGCAACAGAAACGCCGCAGGAGGTATTAGGACCGTGGAATGGGTAGAAGTACGCGGCAGAACCGTTGAAGCAGCCGTCGAGGCAGCCCTGGCCGAGCTTGGACTCGCCTCGGCCGACGAGGCCAACATCGAGGTCGTTGAGGAACCGAATCGCGGATTCCTCGGGATGGGCTCTCGCGAAGCGCTCGTCCGGGTAACACCGAAGCCGAAGCAAGAGAAGCGGCAACGACGGAGGAAGCGCGGTGGGGGCGGCAGCGAGAAGGGCCGGCAACAAAAGGGACGGCCGGAGGCCAAAGGCCGCGACGACCGGTCGGGCCGCCAGAAGAATCAGTCCCGCCAGGGCGGCCGCAGTAGTGGTGGCCGCGACGAGCGGTCGGGCCGCCAGAACGACCAGTCGCGCCAGGCAGCGCAAGGCGGCCGCGGCGGACGCAATGAGAAGACCAGCAAGCAGACCCGCAAGGGCCAGGATTCACCGAGAGCAAAGGAACGGACGATGGAAGAGCCGACGACTCCCGAGGTCGAGATAGATGCCGAAGGCCAGGCAGCCGTCGTTGCCGAGTTCCTGGAGGGACTCCTCAACAGCTTTGGACTCGAAGGGGACGTAACGACGAGCGTCGAAGACGAGCTCATCATTGCCGACGTTGCCGGCGAGCAGACCGAGGCGCTCATCGGTCCGAAAGGGTCGATCATGCAGTCGGTTGGCGAGCTGACCCGCACCGTCGTCCAGCGCAAGACGCACCGCCGAGCCCGACTCCGGCTGGATGTAGGCGGATACCAGGAGCGCCGTCGAGAGGCCCTCAGGATCTACACGGCCCGTCTGGCGGAGCAAGTGCTCGAAGATGGTGGAGAGATCATGCTCGAGCCGATGAACCCGGCCGACCGGAAGACGGTTCACGACGCGGTGGTCGACATCGAAGGCGTGAGCAGCTTCTCGGAGGGTGAAGAGCCGAACCGGTCAGTGGTGATCGCCCTTGCCCCTGGTGTTGAGCCACGCGGCGCCAGCGAGGGGGCTCCGTCGGAAGACGCGGGCGAAGGAGACCCGGACGAGGCGACCGATACCGACATCCGGGAAGAGGGTGCCGACGCCGATGCCGAGGGCACCGACGACGACTCGTCAGATGAGGCCGGTGACTCCGAAGACGAGTGATGTTCCCCGTGGAACATCGATCGAGTATGCCGTCCGAGCCGCCCACTACGGTGGCGTCGACCTCTCAGAACGGCAGAAAGAGCAGTTAACCGACTACTCCGAGTGGCTTCTCGATGAGGCCATCCCGGCCGGCGGGCTTGGACCCCGCGAAGGTGAGCGCATCTGGCAACGCCATATTGGCGACTCCCTTACGTTTGCCGCCGGTTGGCCCGAGGCCCCTGCCGAGATACTCGACGTCGGAACCGGTGTTGGGCTCCCCGGAATCCCCCTCGCCATAGCCTTTCCCGACACGATCGTGACGTTGCTCGATCGGGGCGGGCGGCGGATCCGCCTCCTCCATCGAGCCGTTCGCATGCTCAATCTCGGGAACGTCGTCATCGCGCAAGGCGATGCCTTCTCAGTAGCCGACGAGTGGGCGGGACTCGTGTTTCGCGCCTCGATTCCTCCCCCGGAAGCTGTTGGATTGGCGAACCGACTCCTCGAGCCCGGGTCCGTGGGTGTCCTCGGTCTGAGCACCCGCGAGGATGAGCCCGAGCGGGCACGGGACCTCGTATCGCTTGCCACAGCACTCGGGCTCGACGCCGAAGTGCGGCAGGTTCCCACAGAAGTACTTGACGGGACTTCGTGGCTCCTTATCATGCGGTCGTGAGCGAAGCCCCGACCACTGTCGCAATTGCCAATCAGAAGGGCGGCGTCGGCAAATCGACGACGGCCATCAACCTCGGAGCCGCCCTGGCGTTACAGGGCGAACGGGTGCTCCTCGTCGACCTCGATCCGCAGGGAAACGCCACTTCGGGCCTTGGAATAGACCGCGGATCTATCGACGATTCCGTCTACGACATCCTTGTTTCTGAAGTTCCCATCGAGGACGTGATTGAGCCGACGAGTGTTCGCAATCTTCATGTGGTCCCGGCCACGATTGATCTCGCCGGTGCCGAAATCGAGCTCGTTTCTACCTTCTCACGCGAGCAGCGGCTTCGGCATGCGATTTCGAATCTCGACTCGAGCTACGACTTCATCATCATTGACTGTCCCCCGTCGCTCGGGTTGCTCACCATCAACGCCTTGACGGCGGCGAACGAGGTGCTCGTTCCTATCCAGTGCGAGTACTACGCCCTCGAGGGGGTCGGTCAGCTCCTGAAGAACGTCGAGCTCGTGACCTCCAACCTCAATCCAGCCCTCGTGGTAGAAGGGGTGGTAATGACCATGTTCGACGGCCGTACCAACCTCGCCTCGGACGTCGTAGACCAGGTTCGGGCCCATTTCGGAGATACCGCGTACGATACGATCATTCCACGCACGGTACGCCTCTCAGAAGCACCATCGTTTGGGGAGCCGATCGAGGCATTCGACGAGATGAGCCGGGGGGCAATCGCATACCGGGAGTTGGGCCGCGAGTTTAGGAGGCGCCATGGCCGAGCGTAAAGGTGGACTGGGCAGGGGCTTGGATGCCCTCATCCCGCAGGCAGAGATGGCCGGTGAGCCGGCGGTGGGGTTTGCGCGGATACCGCTCGACGAGATCAAGCCAAATCCCAGTCAGCCTCGCACCAACTTCGATGAAGCGTCGCTCGGGGATCTTGCTGCTTCCATCAAGGAGGTGGGCGTTCTCCAACCGGTTCTGGTCCGGGCCCGGGAGGACGGCTTCGAACTCGTTGCAGGCGAGCGGCGGTGGCGAGCCGCCCGGATCGCCGGCCTGACCGATATTCCAGCCGTCATTCGCGACGAAGACGAAGAGCAGTGGCACAACCTCACTGAGGCGCTCATCGAAAACGTGCAGCGTGAGCAACTCGGACCGCTCGAGCAGGCGGCCGCCTTTAGCCAGCTCATGGAGGACTTCGGGTGGACCCACGAGGAAGTCGGGAAGCGGGTGGCGAAGAGTCGCTCGACCATCACCAACACACTCAGGCTGCTCCAGCTCCCTGCCGCAATCCAGGGCATGGTGGAACGCGGAGAGCTGTCGGGGGGCCATGCCAAGGCATTGGTCTCTATCGAGGATCAGGTCTACGCAGAACACATCGCCAAACGGGCCGCCGGCGAAGGCTGGTCGGTGAGGATGGTGGAAGAAGCGGCCCGGGCGAGGGTTGAAGGGGGTGCCGGTACCAGTCCGACCCCTCGCGAGACCGTTCCGAGGCCCGCCGAATTGATTTCCCTGGAGGAGAAGCTCGCCGAGAAACTCGATGCCACCGTCAAGATCAACTTCAACGGCAAGACCGGCAAAGTCGTCCTCAACTTCAAAGGTCTCGAGGAGCTAGAGCGGATCTATCGCACGATGTTTGGGGGGTAGAGGCAATCCCTTCTGTCACGTTTCGGCCGCGCAATGGGCCTCCCGCGACCATAGCCGAAACGTCGACTGCTGCCGCCGATATCTGAGGCCTCGGACGGCCGGCGCCGCCAAGCTGCCCGCATGGGCAGCCCGCCTGGCCCAGAGAAACCTCATTGACGCGACCGGACCCACCTTGCTGGGCTCACTGGCTCATGGCTCATGGCTCATGGCTCATGGCTCATAGCTCAGATTCAGTCTTCTCCCAGAAACGCCTCCAGCGCGTCGGCCACCGTCTTGCCGAGTGTTTCGTCTAGCGGGGCGGTGGCGATGATGATGGCGGGGGAGCGCGTCTCGCGCAGGATGGGGGTGGAGCGACCCTGGCTCGGTAGGTCGAGGACCCGACCGAGGTGTTGTCCGAGCCGGGCCCCGACCTCACTGTGGCTGGTTGCGCTGGCGAAATGGTAGACCCCGGGCTCCCCCGGATCCGGCGCCGTGAGGCTGATGACGAAGTCGGCCCCACGGTCGTTGGCATGGCGGGCCCGGAGTGACTCATCCGCCCACACGTCATCGGTCCTGGTAATAAATGGCATGGCAGCGAGATCGGTCAGGGCGCGGACGGCGCCGGTGGCGGCCTCCCAGGCATGGGCTGCCTCGTGTTTCCCCCGGCACGCCGGGTCGACGGCTACCCGGAGGCCGGCAATCGACCGGGGTCGATCCCGCAGCCATTGACGTTCCGTCACCGCATGGCGACCCGTCTGGCCAATGGCTCTCCCCACCCGCTTGAGTTCGGTCAGGACCACTGGACCCATCATCCCATCTTCTGCCAGGCGACGGCTCTCCTGGAACTCAACGAGCGCTCGCTGAGTGTCGGCCCCGAAGATCCCATCCTCCTTGCCGGCATCGAATCCGAGCAGGTTCAGTTGGCGTTGGAGGAGGGCCACGTCATCGCCGCGCATGAGTGGACGGCGGTAGTAGAGGACCCGGTCACCGACGTTGCGGTCCGCCTCCACCAACTCTCGCCATGTGTCGGGACCGACGATTCCATCGACGGGCAC
Organism: Acidimicrobiia bacterium; assembly: GCA_004283105.1. Taxonomy (GTDB): domain Bacteria; phylum Actinomycetota; class Acidimicrobiia; order Spongiisociales; family SHLN01; genus SHLN01. The sequence continues at coordinate 8,939 of SHLN01000003.1, read as the reverse complement.
CCCCCGTCGTTCCTGAAACGCCCGTACGGCCTCATAGGTCACCGCGTCAAACGTTCCAGTTATATCCAGATCATAGCCGAGCCGGGTCAGCCGGTGCTGGATGTCGCGGACGGCTTCACCGGTGTCGTTTCGGCGGTAGAGGCGCATCCCGATGATGGTAGGGGTGAGCGACGGCAACGAGGTGTGTTGTCGGTCCGGGCGCGCAAGAGGGCCGGGGTGGTGGGATCCCGGCCCTCAGCGTTGCGGGGTGATCTCGGCTAGACGAACTCCGCCAGTTCATCGAGCAGGGCGGCCTTGGAGCGGGCGCCGACGAGGCGCTTCTTCTCAACCCCGTCCTGGAAAAGAATCAGCGTCGGGATGCTCATGACGTCATGCTGCATTGCGACCTGGGGATTCTCGTCGACGTTGAGCTTGGCGATCTCGATCGTATCGTGCTCGGTGGCGATCTCGTCAAGGATGGGGGCCACCATTCGGCAGGGACCGCACCATTCGGCCCAGAAGTCGACAAGAACGGGCTTCTGGCCGTTCACGATATCGGTGAACGTGGCATCAGTTGCCGTGACGGTATTTTCAGACATTGCGGGCGGCCCGACGGCCTCCACCTCCTTGACATTCAGGCTTCGCGAGATCCAACCTGCGAAACCGGGACTTCATTCCTGCTCTGCGAGCCAGCGCTCTGCATCGATGGCGGCCATACATCCGCTGCCGGCGGCTGTGATTGCCTGGCGGTACGTGTGATCGGCGACATCGCCGGCCGCGAACACACCCTCGACGGAGGTCATCGTGCCCGAGCCCGGATACACAATGTAGCCAGCCTCATCGAGTTCTAGTTGCTCTTGGAACAACTCCGTGTTCGGTGTGTGGCCGATCGCGAGAAACAGACCGCCGGTCTTGAATTCCGACACCTCATCGGTTTCGGTGTTGCGGAGCGTCAGGCCTTCGACCTGGCTCTCGCCGAGGACATCTTCGACCTCGGTGTTCCACAGCACGTCGATCTTCTCGTGTTCGAGTGCCCGTTTCACCATGATCTTGGAGGCCCGGAACTCGTCGCGTCGATGAATGATCGTCACTTTGCTTGCGAACTTGGCGAGGAATAGTGCTTCCTCCATGGCTGAGTCACCGCCTCCGACGACGGCGACCTCGACATCCCGGAAGAAGAACCCATCACAGGTGGCACACGCCGAGACGCCGTGGCCTCTGAGGCGCGTTTCGTTTTCGAGGCCGAGCCATCGGGCACTCGCACCGGTCGAGATGATCATGCTGTCGGCTGCGTACTCGTCGGCGTCCACCCATACCTTGAACGGGCGGCTGCCGAAATCGACCCTGGTGACATCGGCGGTCACGAGGCGGGTGCCGAACCGTTCCGCTTGCTTGCGGAACTGCTCCATCAACTCGGGTCCCATGATCCCGTCGGGGAAGCCGGGGTAGTTCTCCACGTCGGTTGTGAGCATCAATTGCCCACCGGCTGCCATTCCCTCGACCATGATTGGTTGGAGGTCGGCGCGGGCCGCGTAGACGGCTGCAGTGAGCCCGGCCGGGCCGGACCCGATGATCAACACGCGTTCACTCATGCATCTTCCTTCGGAGGTTTTGTTCGCATGACCCAGAGGAACGCACCAGCGACGAGGAAGATTCCCGCGAGCACTGCGTATGTGGGGGTGACTCCGATGACCGAGGACAGGAGCCGGAACAGACCGATGATCAGGAACAGAACGGCGAGCAAGCCGAGCGTGACGGCGACCATCCCGAGTGCCAGCATCTTGGTCCATTGCGCGACGCGATCAACGGTCAGCGCCCGGACTTTGCCGGCCACGCCCTCGAGCAGGTCGGCCAGTTTGATAGGAAAGTCATCCATTGCCCGCGCGATGCTAGCGGGTGATGCGGGCGGCCCCTCAGTCGGTGCTGGCGACAACCGGCTCGCAAGTGAGGTAGTCGTACACCCGGATGAGCGGTTGGACGGTGTCCGTGCCGGGGTCGGCGTAGGCGATGCCCTGCAGCGTTGCTCCTGAGGCAGCATCGACGTATTCGACGAGGAAGCCGTCGGCGATGTCGAGGTCGTCGTCTTCGGCGGCAACGTCATAACAGGGCAGCGCCGTGACATCCTCGATCGGATCCAGGAGCGGGGTCTCGCGTCTGGCATTGAGCAACCAGGCGGTCACTTCTGCGAGGTCCGACTTGTCCGCTGCTTCTCTGAGCGGGGGAGCTTCCTGGAGCTCTTCGGTAACCCCGAGGAAGTCGGAGTCCTCGGGCGGTGCCCCGGTGTCCGACCCCGCTGAGTCCGAGCCATCCCCGGTGATCAATCCGCTTTCCTGATCCGGAGCACTACCTGAGAGGGCGTCGCCACCGCTGAAAGCGATCGTCGAAGTGGCAGCAACAACATCCGCGTTAGCAATGGTGTCGGCCGAGTCACTCGAACCGCCGAGCCCTCCGAGCTGAGATCCGACCGCCACGACACCGACGAGCATGGCGGCAGCGGCGGCCGCCGACGCCCACCGTACGAAGATCCCGGTCCGGCCCGGACGACTTGTCGGGACAGGGCGGGCCGCCACGGCGACCGGACTCAGCTCACGGGTGGTTTCTGAGATGGCAGAGGCGACGGACCGGTGCAGCCGGGCCCGCTCGATGTCGGTCATGGCGACGGGTGGGGTGTTGTCGATGGCGGCGAGAACGGTCCGCTGGGCGGCGAGTTCTGCCCGGCCCTCGGCGGACAGTGACGCCTCGGCGGCGCGAGCTTCCGCTTCGGGAAGGTTCCCGGCGGCCAGATCGAAGATGAGGTCGGGGTCGTACTTATCCATGCTCATTCCTTTGAGGCTCCGGGTTGGCAGAAAGGTTCCCGAGCTTCTGCGCCAATAAGCGCCGTCCCCGGAACAGACGTGACTTCACCGTGCCGATCGGAACCTCGAGGATCTCCGCCACCGTCTCGAGGGAGTTGCCCTCGAAGTCGGACAGGACGACGGCCGTGCGGAAGTCGTCCGGAAGGGCGGCCAACGCCCTGGCGAGGTCGGGCCGGAGCTCGGCGCCCACCAACTCGTCCTGAGAGTGCGGGTCGGCCGGGTCGTTCGTTTCCGGGAGGGCATCGGCCTGGCGGCGTTTCTGCTTGCGGAGCTGGTCGTAGCAGGTGTTGATGGTGACCCGGTAGAGCCACGTTGAGAATGCTGATTGACGATGGAACCGGTCGGCTTTTCGATAGAGCGTCAGGAACGTCTCCTGCGCGGCGTCGAGGGCCGCGTCGCGATTGCGCATCATTCGCAGGGCGATGGCAAACACCCGGTCTTCATGAGCCCGCATCAATTCGTTGAACGCCTCCTGATCGCCGCCGAGAAAGCGGTCGAGGAGCTCGATGTCTCTGTTCACGGCGAGAACCGTACTTCGAATACGAACGAGTAGAAGAAATCGCGGGGCGGATCGTCGTCGGATTGACCCTGGAAGGCGAGATCGGTCAGCCAAAGAAGCCAGAATCCGCCGGCCCGGGCAGGAACGTCGACGCTTATCGTTCCAAACGGCGCGGCCGGATCGGCGGTCACCAACCCTGAGTTGATTGTTTCCCATCCTTCCAGGTCGTCGGGGAACGTCGCAGCCCAGCGGATCTCGAAACTCGTCCCCCCGCTCGCATCGAATTCCATACTCCCCGGGCTCTGGTCGAGAACGAAGGTCACCCCCACCCCCGGCTTGATGAGGGAGATGGGGGCGAAGTACCGCTCGGTTCGCCAAGCGGTAGCCGTATCGCCGTCGGTGAGATTCGGCAACTCACCGTCCCGTTCCCCGTCCTGGGACGGGTCGAGCACGTCCACGACGATCACCCGGATGTCGGGCAGGGTGGTGGTCGTGGTTGTCGTGGGGGGAACCGTAGTGGTGGGGGGGTCTGGCAGGGCGAAGGGAGGCTCGGCCTCCGAGCGGCGAAACGGCCCGAACAGCGTTGTGACCAGGGCGACAAGGCCGAGAATGAGGGCCGGGATCGCCCATCGCCAGGACCAGCGGGACGAGCGCGCGGGACGGCGCGCCGTCGGGGCCGCCTGGAGCCGGGCAGCCAGTTCGGCGGCGGAGAGTGATCCGGCCCTGGCCTCGGCCAGCGCCGTGTCTACCGAGCGATCCAGGGCATCGTTGAGCTGTGATGGTGGGGGAGCGTTCCCTTCTAGCCCGGTGATGGCCGCTTCGAGCGTCCGCGCCAGGTCGGCGACATCGGCTTCGGGGCTCTGGCCACGATCGGGCCGGGCGAACGACATGAGCTTGGCCGGGTGGGCCGTCGAGAAGCTGATGGCATCCGGTCCGATGGCACCGTGGACGGTGCCGAGGGCGTGCAATTCTGCCAGGGCGTCGGCCAGGCCGGCCGCGTTCGGTAGGAACTCAACCACCGGCATGGGGGTTCCGGCCTTGATCCGGTCGGCGACGGATACCCCTCCCGCCCACTCGGCAACCATCCATGTGTGTTCCCCGTCGGTCCCGGCCGCATAGACCTCGAGAAGGTGAGGATGGGTAACGGAGGCCAGGGAGCGTACGTCGGCGAGGAATCGCTTTCGGCGCGTGGCGTCCACTTCCGGGCCGAGCATGCGCACGAGGACCGGCCGGTCGAGGGTCAGGTCCGTCGCCAGCCACTCTTCGACATCGTGATCGCGGCCGAGGCGGATTTCCAGTTGATATCGGGTGGGGAGGGTGGCGGCCACGTCAGGTGTGGGTCACGGCGAGGCCCACGAACCCGGCACCGGCGTGGGTCCCTATGACCGGCCCGGCCAGTTGCACGAGCGTTGGCACGTCGGTGGCCCGTTCAGCGACGAGGGCGACGAAATCGTCGATGTCGGGGGCGTTGCCGTGCACGATGCCGAGGCGGGTGAGGTTCTCCCGGGCCGATAACCAGTCGAGCAGGGCCTCGAGCGCCTTGCGGCGCGTCCTCACGCGCCCGGCCGCTGCCACCGATCCGTCGCGGAACGTGATGAGCGGCTTGACGTTGAGGAGACCGCCGAAGAAGGCTCCGGCTGCCCCGATCCGCCCGCCCCGCTTGAGGTTGTCGAGGGTATCGAGCGTCGCAAGCAGGTCGGCCTTAGCGCCGGCAACCGCGTCGGCCACGTCGTCGAGGTCGGCGCCGAGCCGGGCGGCATCGGCCGCTGCGACGGCCGTCAATCCGAGCGGTATCGATGCAGTCCCCGAGTCGATCACCCTCACCGGGATCGATGCGTCCTGGGCGGCCAGTACTGCCGACCGATACGTCGCGCTCAATCCTTCGCTGATCAAGATGGCCACCACACCCTCGGCCCCCTCGGCCGCCAGGGACTCGAACGCCTGTTGGAAGGCACCAATGGACGGGGCTGCTGTCGTCGGCAACTCTGGTGCGGTTGCGAGACGGTCCCAGAATTCTGCGGCGCTGAGGTCACGGCGGTCGACGAACTCCTCCTCCCCGAACCGGATGGTGAGGGGCACGACCTCAATGTGGTGCTCGGCCGCCACCGTCGGCGATAGGTCGCTCGACGAGTCGGTAACGATGCGGATCATTACCGAAAGCTAGTTCCTCGAGCCGGTTCCGGTGGATCGCCGGGGGGATAGTCAACCGTCAACGGTCAACGGCCGGAATCGACTCACTCCGGTCGGCCTCCGGAGTACTGGAGCAGTTCGAGGCGCTCGGGCAGGATCGTGTATCCCTCGGAGCGGTAGAGGGCGAGGGCGGCCTCGTTGTCGGGCTTCGTGTTGAGGATGACGGATCGGGCTCCCCTCCGGAGGCACCAGGTATGGGCTGCCCGGGTAAGAGCGCGGGCCACGCCGCGGCGATGAAAGCTTGGATCTACTGCGATCCGCTGGAGATAGCCGGTCTCTGCCGAGCACGCCACGATGGCGTACCCCACCAGCGCAGAGGTGGCCGGGTCGTCGATCCCGAGGATGACGCTCTTCGAGGCCGAGGTGAGCGCTTCGAGCAAGGCGGGCAACTCGGCCTTCCACGTGTCCCCGAAGGCGGCTGCATCGATTGCCACGACCCGGCGCCACTCCGTGTCGGTCACCGTTCGCAGCGCCTCGGCCACACCCTCCCTCCCGTCGAGGACGCGGCGAAGGAGGGCGAGGGTCGTGTAGGGCTCGAAGCCGGCCTCCTTCCACACGAGCCGGGTGCCGGCCATGAGCGGTGGTGAGATGACGGCAGTTGCTCCGAGGCCGAGCACGTGCTCGGCTGCCTCGGTGAGAAACCGGGCCGAGCCTCGCTCGAGCCGCACGTGGGCGTCGGTCCGGGAGCTATTCCATGGCCTCGCCACGGCGCGCGCCCATCCCCTGCGGATGACGATGGGATTGGGCCACTCTCCTCGCACCCGCATCAGCCGAGCACCCCGTCCAGCACCGTCTTCTCATTCTCGTATGTGATGGTGGCCCGGGCCGCCGACGGTTCGAGGAGGGCAACCTCCTCAACCTCGTCGTCGTGATCCTCAGGGCTTCCTCCGACTGCCAGCATGCGGTAGAAATCAACCCGCTTGTGGACGCGCTCCCCGTCTCGTGCCACGAACCAGTAGTGGATGCCGGTCTTGACGAGGGGCTCATGGAACACGACCGTGAGGCCTGTTTCCTCCTCCGTTTCGCGCTTGGCCGCCTCGAGGTCGGTCTCGCCCGGCTTCGGGTGGCCTTTTGGCAGGCCCCACACGGCGGCACCGGCCAGGCTGGTTGTGCGGATCAGGGCGACGCGACCCTCGGGGTCGGTGACCACGCCGCCTACGGAGAAGTCGTTGCGCATGGGTTCGTCGTGGCAGAGTAGCCGTGATGCGAGTGCTTCATCTCACCGACGAGCTGTTCGAGAACCACTCGAATGGCGTCGGCCACCCCGAGCGGCCCGAGCGCCTGGGCGCGGTGGCGGCCGGGGTGCGGTCCGCCGCCGGGGTCGAGATTCTGGAGGCGAAGCCGGAGCCGGTCGCCCGGGTCGACCTCGCTCGGGTTCACTCACCCGAATACATCTCCGCCATCGAGGGGTTCTGCAAGGCCGGCGGCGGCCAACTCGATCCGGACACCGGAGCCGTCCCGGACTCGTGGGGGGCGTCACTGCGTGCAGCCGGTGCCGGCTTCGAGGCTGTGCGGCGACTGAGGGACGGCGAGGCGGAGGCCGCCTTTCTCACCGTTCGCCCGCCCGGCCACCATGCGCTCGCCGCCCGGGCGATGGGGTTCTGTCTGTTCAACAACATCGCCGTCCTGGCCGCCTCCCTCATCGAGCAGGGAGAACGGGTGACGATCCTCGATTGGGATGTCCACCACGGCAACGGAACCCAGGCGATGTTCTACGACGAGGCCCGTCTTCAATATGTGTCGCTTCATCAGTTCCCCGCCTACCCGGGGACGGGATGGCATGACGAGCTGGGGGAGGGCCCGGCCCGTGGCACGACCATCAACATCCCTCTCCCTCCCGGCACCGGCGGCGACGCCTATCGGCAGGGGTTGGAACAGCTAGCGCCGATGATTGAACAGTCCGAGCCGGACTGGGTGTTGGTGAGCGCCGGGTACGACGCCCACAATCTCGATCCGCTCGCCGACCTGCGTTTGGTCGAAGCCGACTATGGAATTCTCGGCCGCACGGCTGCCGAGCTTGCACCAACGGGGAGACTCGTCTTCTTCCTGGAGGGCGGCTACAACCTGGCTGCCCTCAAACAGTCTGTGGCGGCGACCCTGGAAGGGGCAGCCGGACACCCGCCGGCGGGAGAACCGATCCCGTCGCCGAAGTCGTCGTGGCAATTCCTCGAGCAAGCCATCGAAGCGGTGACCGAAGAGCTGGGGTAGGTCCGCTGGTTGCTGGTTGCTGGTTGCTGGTTGCTGGGTGCTGGTTGCTGGTTGCTGGCCGAGTTCCCACTTCAGAGCCGTGGTCGTCTGTCCGATACATCTCCAGTACCGGAACCCAGGAGTATCGACGTGCCCTCACTAGACGATTTGCTTTCGAAGCTGCAGGAAGTCCGCGGCTCGGATCTCCACCTCAAGGTCGGCTCACCGCCGATCATCCGTATCGATGGCGCGCTCCAGCCGATTGACCTGCCTCCGTTGACTTCCTCAGACGTCGAGTCCTATGCCCAGGGGATCATGCCCCCGCGGGCAGTGGCCAGTTTCCGGGAGGAGCATGAGGCCGACTTCGCCTATGGGAAGCCCAGCCTGGGACGCTTCCGGGTGAACGTGTACCGGCAGCGCACCTCGGTGAGTCTGGTGCTGCGCTCGGTCACCCCGGCCTCGAAGAGCTTCGACGAGTTGGGTCTTCCTCCGGTACTGAAGAACATGGCCCAGAAGCGCCACGGTCTCATATTGGTCACCGGCCCGACGGGTTCGGGCAAGACCACAACGATGGCCTCAGTCATCGACCACATCAATAGCACCCGGCGGGTGAACATCATCACGATCGAAGACCCCATCGAGGTGCTCCACCCCGACAAGATGGCCATCGTTTCTCAGCGCGAGATCGGGGTCGACACGGCCAACTTCTCGCAGGCGCTCCGGCGCGTACTCCGCCAGGATCCCGACGTCGTCCTCATTGGTGAGATGCGCGACCGGGAAACCGTTGATGCGGCGTTGCAGGCGGCTGAAACCGGTCACCTGGTCGTGTCCTCTCTCCACACCATCGACGCGGCCGAGACCATCAATCGGATCCTCGACTTCTTCCCGCCGTTCCAGCACAAAGCGGTCCGGCTGGGACTCGCCGGCAGCTTGCAGGGAATCGTCAGCCAGCGGCTGGTCCGCAAAGCCGACGGTGTCGGGCGCATCCCGGCCGTTGAGGTTCTCACGATGACTCCCCGCGTGTATGAGCGGATCGTGGACGAGGACAAGACCGTCGAGATCAAGGAAGTCATCGAGGAGGGCGACTTCTACGGCATGCAGACGTTCGATCAGTCGATCATGGAGCTGCTCCGCCGGGGCGAGATCACCTACGACGAGGCCCTCGCCAATGCCACCAGCCCGTCCGACTTCAAGATCCGCCTCCAGACCGAAGGACTCGCCGACCGCGC
>SHLN01000293.1 GCA_004283105.1 Acidimicrobiia bacterium | reverse complement strand
GATCCATAGAAGAGACGTTACCCGTTGCCCGTTGCCCGTTGCCCGTTGCCCGTTGCCCATCTCTGGTTCTGGCCGATAGCCGATGGCCGACCGCCGACAGCCGCCTTCTTACCCCTTTCTCAGCAACCAACCCCATACTGTGGGCCTATGAAAGTCCTCGTGGTAGACGACGATGCGGCTGTGCGGAACTCCCTCGACCGGGCGTTGCGCCTGAACGGATATGAGGTCGCGCTTGCCGTGGACGGTGTCGACGCCCTCAACCAGGTGAGCACCGGTGATCCCGATGCGATGGTCCTGGACGTGCTCATGCCGAACATGGACGGCCTCGAAGTGTGCCGTCGACTCCGCTCACTCGGAGATCAGACGCCGATCCTCATGTTGACGGCGCAGGACGGTGTGACCGAACGAGTGGCGGGATTGGATGCCGGCGCCGACGACTACCTCCCAAAACCATTCGCGCTCGACGAACTGCTTGCCCGGCTGCGGGCGTTGCTGCGACGGGCGGCCGGAGAGGTCGAAACCGGCGACAAGCTCCAGTTCGATGATCTCGTCATGGACTTGTCGACGTTCGAAGTCCACCGGGGCGAGCGACAGATCGACCTGACCCGCACGGAGTTCAGCTTGCTCGAGTTGTTCATGCGCAATCCGCGTCAGGTTCTCACCCGCGACATCATCAATGAGCGAGTGTGGGGCTACGACTTTCCGACCACCTCCAATTCACTCGAGGTCTACGTTGGCTATTTGCGCCGCAAGCTCGAGGCCGAAGGCGAGCCCCGCCTCATCCAGACCATGCGGGGCTTCGGATACGCCCTCCGGTCGTCATGAGTCTCCGGGCCCGCATCGCTGCCACCGCTGCCGGGGCCGTCGCGATTGCCGTTCTGCTTGTGTCGGTGGCCGCTTATGCCGCCTCCTCCCGCTCGTTGCGAGACGAGGTCGATCGCGACCTGGAAGAGGCCGCCGCCGAGCTCGTGGCCGATCCCGGCCAGATCGTGTTCGGAATCATCCAGCGCATCGAAGGCGAGTTCCTGAGCGACGAGCGATTCTTCGATTTCGGGCGGCGGGACGGGCGAAGCCTGTTTGGTCCGCTTCCGGCCGGCAAATTCGGGGGCGCCAGCGGATTCGTGCAGGTGGTCAACGCGAGCGGTGATCCGATCAGTCTGTCCGGGGATATCGAGGTTCCGGCCGACTACGACTACCTTCCGGTCGACGATCAGGTTGTGGCGATGGCGGCCGGAGAGACGGCGGGCCGTTACTACAAGACGGTCGATGTCGACGGCTCGACCGTCCGCATCCTCACTCAGCAGTTCGTGCCTGGCGTGGCCCTCCAGGTTGCCAGGCCGCTCGATGAAGTGGAGGACTCGCTCAACCGGCTCGCGGTATTTCTCGGTGTCGGAGGCGTGGCAGGGGTGGCGGTGGCCGCCGGCCTCGGCCTGCTCGTCGCCCAGTTTGCGATCCGTCCGGTAGAGGCCCTGACGGCCTCGGCCGAGCACGTTGCCGAAACGAAGGACTTGAGCCACCGGATCGAACGGGCCGCCCCCGACGAGCTCGGACGGCTCGGCCAGTCGTTCAACACGATGCTGGAAGCCCTGGAGAGCTCGGAGGACGCTCGCCGTCAGCTGGTGGCGGATGCGTCCCATGAGCTGCGTACCCCGCTCACGAGTCTGCGGACGAACATCGAAGTGCTCGCCGATGTCGATGCACTCTCGAACGAAGACCGGGCCGGGCTCGTCGGCGATGTCGTGGAACAGCTCGATGAGCTGAATCTGCTCATCTCCGACCTCATCGACGCGGCCCGGGAAGACGAGCCGGTCGAGGCGCTCGTGCCGATGGATCTCGACGTGATCGTGAAAGACGCAGTCGAGCGAGCGCGACGCAATCACCCGGAGATCACCTTCGCTCTCGAGGCCGACCCGTTTGTCATGCGCGGCGAGCCGCGCCGGGTGAGCCGGGCCGTCGGAAACCTGCTCGACAACGCCGCCAAGTGGAGCCCGCCCTCCGGTGCCGTCGAGGTGAGCCTGGACGGGGGTGTTCTCACGGTGCGCGATCACGGGCCGGGGATTGCCGAGGAGGACATCGACAACGTGTTCGACCGCTTCTACCGTTCCACCGCCGCCCGGTCGATGCCGGGCTCGGGCCTCGGCCTCTCGATCGTCGAACAGGTGGCCGGCGGTCATGGAGGGACCGTGGTGGCGGAGAACCATCCCGGAGGTGGAGCTCTTCTCACACTCACGTTCCCGCCGATCTCATCGGATTCTTAGGTCCGCCTCATGTCGTACTCAGCTTCATGTCGGATAGTCCGGGGATAGATCAGATGAAAGGACACGCGAAATGAAGCAGCTCGTTGCCGGGGTCATCACTCTCACGGTGATCGTTGTTGGGCTCCTCGTTGCCACTTCCTTGAGCTCTGCGGCCCAGGAGGACGACGGATCGGGCGACACCACGACCACCACCACCCTCGCCGACGACTCCGGCTTCTCGGGCCGGTTCGGGTTTCGTTTCGACGGAGAACTCCCACCAGAGCTCGCCGACCTCGAAGCCTGCCTGACCGAGCAGGGGATCGAGATTCCTGATGGTCTCGACCGCGGGTTCCTGTTCGACCTGGAAGCCGAGGACATCGACGGCCTGGCCGACGCACTCGAGGCGTGCGGGTTCCCCGCTCTTGGCGACGGGTTCCCGTTCATGGG
>SHLN01000292.1 GCA_004283105.1 Acidimicrobiia bacterium | reverse complement strand
TCGAGCTTGCGCACAACGGCATGCATGTCTCCAACCCCTACACCCGGCTGACACCACTCGGCCCCGGCCATCTGCCGGTCACCGGATATGACCCCGTCCAGGCCCGCAGCATGTCCCGAGCCGACATTGCGGCGCTCCGCCGCTGGCACCGGGCGGCGGTGCGCCGCTCCATCCAGGCCGGGTTCGATCTCGTCTACGTCTACGCCGGCCACAACCTCGGTGGGGTGCAGCACTTCCTCTCCCCCCGCTACAACCAGCGGACCGATGAGTACGGCGGCAGCCTCGCGAACCGCATGCGTCTGCTCCGACAGCTGCTCGAAGATGCCGTGGAGGAGGCGGACGGTGCCGCCGCTATCGCTTGCCGGATCACCGTCGACGAACTGATCGGCGACGCCGGGATCACTCGATCTGAGATCGAAGAGGTGATCGGCACCCTGGGAGAGCACCCCGACCTGTGGGATTTCGTCCCCGGCAGCTGGGCGGATGACTCGATGACCTCACGGTTCAGTCCCGAAGCTCATCAGGAGGAGTGGGTCGCCGGTCTGAAGGGACTCACCTCCAAGCCGGTGGTCGGGGTGGGCCGGTTCACGTCGCCCGACACGATGGTTCGGATGATCCGGCAGGGCATCCTCGACTTCATCGGGGCCGCCCGCCCGTCGATTGCCGATCCCTTCCTCCCCAAAAAGATCGAAGAGGGCAGGCTCGAAGACATCCGGGAGTGCATCGGCTGCAACATCTGCGTGTCGGGGGATTGGACGATGTCACCTATTCGATGTACCCAGAATCCGTCGATGGGGGAGGAGTGGCGCCGCGGCTGGCATCCGGAGCGCATGCGACCGAAGGCGAGCGACGCCAGGGCGCTCGTGGTTGGGGCCGGTCCGGCCGGGCTCGAGGCGGCGATGTCGCTCGGCAGGCGTGGTCACGAGGTTGTCATCGTCGAGCGATCTCGACGGCTCGGCGGCCGGGTAGCCCGGGAGGCCCGGCTGCCCGGTTTGGCCGAATGGATCCGCGTCGTCGACTATCGGGAATCCCAGCTTCGACAGCTCAGCTCGGTCGACCACTATTTCGAGAGCGAGATGACGGCCGAAGAGGTTCTCGGCTACGACTTCACCCACGTTGCGGTCGCGACCGGCTCCGTCTGGCGGCGAGACGGCGTTGGGCGCTGGCACACCGGCCCGATGCCGATCGACGAGGCCATGGAGGTGCTCACCCCGGATGATCTGATGGGTGGTGCTCGCCCGGAGGGAAAGCGGGTGGTGGTCTACGACGACGACCACTATTACCTGGGTGGCGTGCTGGCCGAGCTGCTTCGCACCGAGGGTTATGAGGTTCTACTCGTGACCCCGGCTGCCATGGCTTCTGCCTGGACCGTCAATACGCTCGAACAACCGCGTATCCAGCGCCGTCTCATAGAGCTCGGGGTTGAGCTCGCGCTTTCCACGGCCGTGACCGGGGCGGGGCCCGATGTTGTCACCCTCGTCGACACCTACACCGGTAGTGAGTCATCGATGCCGGCCCAGGCTCTGGTTGTGGTGACGGCCCGGCTTCCCAATGACGGCCTCGTGGCCGATCTGGAAAAACGCCGGGACGAGTGGGCTCGAGCGGGGTTGACGTCGGTCCGTGCCGTCGGCGACGCCCACGCCCCCGGGACGATCGCGGCCGCAGTCTGGGACGGACACCGGTACGCCGAGGAGTTGGACACCGAGATCGATCCGGATGTGACACCGTTCCGACGCGAGGTGACGGAGCTTTCGATCGAGCCCTGAGCGCTCGTTCAGCTCATGGGCTTTCCGCTCGCTATTCGGAGAGCGACCGCCCTGAACCCGACTTGTTGGCTCGCTTGTCGTGCTTGGCTTTTCGCTTCTCTTTCAGGCTCTTTGCCGCAACCTTCTTGCTGCTTCTGCCGCCCTTGTCCTTGTTGGCCATGATGCCTCCTGGTAGGCCGCTGACACGCGGCTGCTAGCCATTGTGTCACAACCCCGCCGATCCATCAGCTCATGGACTGAGCTGGCCGCGCACTGCTCCGTTCGGGAACTGGGTGGTCGAGATCTCGACGTAGTGGCCGGCGGGGGTGGCGAGGATCATCGAGGCGACGCTCTGGGGACGGACTATTGCGCAGCCGACATGGTCCGGTCCGAACGTGAGGTCGGCGACTACCGGTCCCGTCTCACCGGGGTCGGCCCGATGAAGTCGTATCGAGGCCACCGTGCTGATGCGCTGGGAGGTGTAGTCGGACGTGCACACCAGCCCGGACGTGGATGCCTCCACGGTTAGGGACACGAATCCGTCCGCGTCGCCGAATCCGATGACATTGGCGCCCACCAGATCGAGGCCCCATGAGGCGGTCTCGGCCAGCTGCCCGCGGATTGCTCCGGCCGGATGCGACACGGTGTGGACCTGGACGTAGAAATCGGTCGGGTGGTTGAGAATGGCGGTAGCCGTGCCGGTGTCGGTGGTGGTGCATCCAAACGGGCCGCTGCCAAACGCCACTGCCACCGTCCCGGTTGTTCCCACCGCTCCCTCGTGCAGGTGGGCATTGGTGATATCCGGCACCCCGTCGAGCTCGAAGCTGAAACACACCTCGCCGCCGGGCGTGACATTGATGATCGTCGCCCCACCCCCGCCCGGGAGGCCCGGGCCGGGCACGACCGCCCCGCTCGACGTGGACACGATGCTGCGCAAGCGCATCTACATC